>QIEW01000172.1 GCA_003230535.1 bacterium | reverse complement strand
TTGTACGGAAATTTTGTTTTTTGACCGTTATTTTATAACTAGCTGTATTTAAATAACATCATTAATGTTTACCGTGGATTTATGAATAATCGGTGTTGAAAAATGGCAACCAATAAACAATTGAGTTTAAAGTAAATTTACGTATTACTAATTGTAACAATATGAATCTATTTATTTCCTTGAATTATTAGGATTTATGCTTGCCAGGAAATGATAGTGTACTGATAGTGTACTTAAAACTGTCCCTGATACAGGTTCTTTGATTGTTGCTATTTTACTTAAAATAGGCTATATTTTGAGTAGAAAGACAATAGCCCCCGGCTGATTTGGCCGGATTTACCTTTATGGTCATGGGTAAGGGCTGGCAAGATTAGTTAATGCTTTGTTATTAATCTTGCGGTGTAGTTTGCACATAGCGTGAGGTCGTACCTCTCGGGAGTGATTTATAAATTCCTGTATAAAGTAATATTTACCGTGTATATTTCACCATATTTTAGAACAGGAAAGGGGGTGCGCGTTATGGCCGAGGAGCTGATAGGAATGGTATCCCATTATTTTTCTCACCTGCAAGTAGCCGCAATTGACCTTACGGATGGAGAGCTGAAAACAGGGGACACTATTCACCTTAAGGGGCATACCACCGATTTCACCCAAACAGTGGAGTCTCTCCAGCTTGAACACGATACTGTAGAAGTAGTAAAACAGGGACAGAGCGTAGGGATAAAGGTCGCCCAACATGCTCGGGAACACGACAACGTTTATAAGGTAACCGAGTAAAGAAGTGAGTTTTGTTTATTAAGCTCTGATTATTAGTGTATCTGTATGCTTTTATATAGTAATGTTTTGTTATTGTTATGCAAACCATAAAAGACAGTTATATATCTCCGGAAGTTAGGGAAGAAGAGAGAAGCTATGAGCTGTCCGTCAGGCCGCAGAAATTTGATGAATATATCGGCCAAGAGCGGTTGAAGGATAATCTGCGGATATTTATTCAAGCGGCTCTATGTCGGGGTGAAGCGCTGGATCATTTGCTTTTTCACGGACCGCCGGGTCTGGGTAAAACCACTTTAGCCTATATTATATCACGCGAGTTGGAGGTAAGTTTGGTTACTACCTCCGGTCCGGCTATTGGGCGACCCGGAGATTTAGCCGCGATCCTGACTAATCTTCAAGAACGAGATGTCCTGTTTATCGACGAGATCCACCGCTTAAACAGTCTGGCGGAAGAGAAGCTCTATCCGGCGATGGAGGATTACCGGCTGGACCTGATTATCGGGCAAGGGCCCAGCGCCCGCACCATCACCATCCCTCTTCCCCATTTTACCCTGGTGGGAGCCACTACCCGCACCGGTTTACTTACCTCTCCCTTACGGGATCGGTTTGGGTATATCACCCGGTTGGACTTCTATTCGGCAGATAATCTTCAGACAATTGTGGAACGCTCTGCTTCTATCCTGGGGATAAAGATAACCCCGGACGGGGCGTGGGAAATTGCCCGACGCTCACGAGGCACCCCAAGAATTGCTAACCGGCTGTTGCGGCGTCTGCGGGATTTTGCCCAGGTCAAGGGGGCACAGATGAAGGGAGCCGCGATCATAGATAAAGAGGTGGCTGCCGAGGCCTTGGAGATGTTGGAGGTGGACGAACAAGGGTTTGATAAGATGGATCAGCAACTGCTGCTTACTATTATCAATAAATTTAATGGCGGCCCTGTGGGTTTGGAAACATTGTCGGCGGCGGTAAATGAAGAAAAGGACACCATAGAGGAAGTTTATGAGCCATACCTAATACAGGCGGGGTATCTCTGCCGGACACCCCGCGGTCGCGTCGCCACGAAACTCTGCTACCAACATTTCGGTCTGCCTGCTAAATCTGAACAAGAGAAACTGTGGTAGCAATTGCTCCCTTTCTTTTAGTCTATAGGACCCGGAAGTCCTTGGGTTAGTTACTAATTTTATGGTAATTCAGATTTTAGATCAGCCGCTGTGGAGGATTGAAGCACAGATAATTGTTCTTTGTCTGTACAGTGACAGGCGTCCGCCCCATGGGGCGGCGGGTTTTGCGGACTGGTATTTGTGTGGGTTTATTTCACGGCTCCTCCGGGCTGAAAAAATATCCACCACCACCAAAGAGCAATCGTTACTGGCTACGCAAGGCCGGTTTCGTTCCCCGAAAATATTACTCTTAGGCATGGGGGAGAGCGGCAAAGTTACTCCTTCTTTAATTTACTCTATTTGGTATGAGGCTGCCCGCACTTTATGCCATATCCATGTCTCAAATCTGATAACTACTATTCCGATAATTTATGGAGAGAATAATGTAAGAGAGATTACGGTGCAGATGATGCAAGGCTTTATCGACGGGATCGAGGCTGAGCATAAAAATATTCGGGACTTTACAATGA
>QIEW01000248.1 GCA_003230535.1 bacterium | reverse complement strand
CTAAAATTAATTTCGGTTTTTTCGATCTTATAAGAGGGAGTAATTCCTTTGTTTGAAATTCTTACAAATAAACTACAGACCGTATTTAAGCAGCTTAGAGGTTATGGGCGCCTAACGGAAGCTAATATCCAGGAGGCATTGCGTGAGATAAAGTTAGCGCTCCTGGATGCTGACGTAAACTATAAGGTAGTCAAACTTTTGCTCCAGCGGGTCCAAGAAAAGGCTGTCGGCCAAGAGGTGCTGGCCAGTCTTTCCCCTGGGCAACAGGTAGTAAAGATTGTCCATCAAGAGTTAGTGGAGCTCTTGGGGCAGAGTTACCGGAAACCCAGATTAGCATCCCATCCGCCGACGATTTTTATGCTGGTGGGACTTCAGGGTTCCGGCAAGACCACTACCGCCGGTAAACTAGCTCGACATTACATGTCGGAAGGGTACCGACCGGGCTTAGTGGCTGCCGATCCATATCGTCCCGCGGCCGCCAAACAATTGGAGGTATTAGCCCAGGAGCTTGGTATCCCTTGCTATTCTCCCCTGGAAGGCGAGTCCCCCAAGGATACTTGTCTGCGCGCCGTCAGGGAAGCCGAGTTGCAAAATTTTCTTATTATAGATACTGCCGGGAGACTCCATATTAACCAAGAGTTGATGGAGGAACTCCAGGGACTAAAAAAAGCGCTTTCCCCCCACCAGATAATGTTGGTAGTGGATGCCATGATGGGTCAGGAAGCGGTGCGAGTAGCTGAGGGCTTCCATAATCAAGTAGGTATAGATGGAGTGGTCCTCACCAAGCAGGAAGGGGATGCCAGAGGAGGAGCGGCCATCTCCATCAGAGCCGCCATTGGTCGGCCTATCCAGTTTATTGGCGTAGGGGAAAGGCTGGATGCTCTGGAACCATTCCATCCGGAGCGGATTGCTTCACGCATCCTGGGGATGGGTGATATTCTTTCTCTGGTAGAGAAGACTGAGGCAATGGCTACCGAGGAAGAAGCCAGGGTGGAGCAAAAGAAATTGCGCTCCGGCAAGTTTACTCTGGAAGATTTTTTGGCTCAACTGCGGCAGCTGAAGAAAATGGGATCGCTTGAGCAAATGCTGGAGCTGTTGCCGGCCGGGTTGTTGCCTGGTAAGGGGAAATTAGCTCAGATTAAAGGGGCCTCCCTGGATGAACGGCGGCTTCCCAGGATGGAGGCCATCATCTGCTCCATGACGTCTGCCGAGCGCCGCAACTATAAAATAATAAACGGCAGCCGACGGTTGCGGATCGCCAGGGGAAGCGGCACATCCGTCCAGGAGGTAAACCAGCTGTTGAAGAATTTTGCTGGAATGAATAAGATGTTTAAATCCTGGCCTAAACAGGCCAGGAATATGGGGGGTCGATTTCGACCATTTTCTGGGATTTTCGGATAAGCCCTATCGTGGATAAATTTATTGTATAGGAATTTCCATTTCGTGACCAATTAAAACAAATGGATAGAGCTTCTTGTGCTGTCGGGTCCTCAGACCTGACAGCCTAAACGAGTGGCAGGTTTCCTGAACCTGCCGCCAGCTAAAAAGTCCGCACCGGCAGGTGCGCTAAATTTTCAGTTTGATCAAGGGAACAATTACAGAGGAGGGGGTGAGTAAGGAGTGCCGGTGCGCCTGAGATTATTTCGAATGGGAGCCAAGAAGAGGCCGTTCTATAGGATCGTAGCAACGGATTCAAGAAAGGCCAGAAACGGTAAGTACATTGAGGTTGTAGGAACTTATAATCCGATAACTGATCCGGCAGAAATTAAACTTAACAAAGAGAGAGTTGACTATTGGCTTCAGGCCGGAGCCGAGACTACGGAGACGGTAAAGAGTCTGCTTAAGAAACAGCGGCTTTTGTAGTACCTTTTAACCCAAAAAACCGAAGGATAAGAACTGTTATGGTTCAATTTAATTCATTGAGTCGATTTCGCCATCAGTTTAAAGTGGAGGAAAAGGGTATGAGGGAATTGATTTTGCACATCGCTAAGGCTCTAGTGGATCTGCCAGATGAAGTGACTGTGAATGAAATAGATGGGGAAAAAACTGCGGTATTAGAGCTTAAGGTAGCTAAAGAAGACCTCGGCAAGGTAATTGGCAAACAGGGTAAAACTGCCCGCGCTATGCGCACTATCCTCAGCGCTGCGGCCACTAAGATCAGAAAACGCGCCGTATTGGAGAT
>QIEW01000459.1 GCA_003230535.1 bacterium | reverse complement strand
ACATTATAGCCGGGCACAAACCAGCGCCGGCACTGCTCACCAGTCGTCTTGCTCTTGGCCTTACACCTGATCTTTGAAGGATTTATCGGCATCTTGATTACCGCTTAATCTTTTTTAGGGGGTGACCACCACCCGGAACGGGTGCCAAATCTCTTTCGCCATCTGTGGCGGTGCAGCATACGGTAAGTAGTGGTTAAGGCCGTCTTTTTAGCGGCCTTCTTTTGGTAAGCAGCGTGTATCTTGCTGACCTCTATACAATTTGATTCACCCCCCTGCGCAAGCTTGACCAACAACGCCTCCTCCGCCTTAAAGCTGAGGTTAAAGTTCTTCCTGCCGCCCCTGCCAGAAGGCTTTAAACCCGACCTATTCATAAACCTGGGGGATGAACCTGGATTAGTGGCGCAGCGAGTGTTTTGGGATGCAAATTAGGCGGGAAATGATAGTTAGAGATGGGATTTGTGCTCAAGTGAGTAGTTGATGATGATTTTTTTGGGACTTTGCCTGAAAATTGGGCGTAATCCGGCTTAAGCAGGCAAACTAATCCCTTGTATTTATTGGAGATAAGGTTTTTGGTGAATGTTTGCGCTTCCGGCTACACAATGTCTAAGGCATAGAAGATGGCGCAGGCTTTGGCCAGAACGGCTTTGTGGGGAAAGGATGAGGGCAAATGGATTTTGATCCTGGTTTTGAGTTCCCTGACCTTGGCCCCGATTTTGAGCAGGTGCAGGCGGATGGTGTCAAACTGGGCACGGGCGAATTCAGTGCCTTTGAGCGCGTTTTCCCGGAAGGCGTGCATCAAGACGTAGGCCGCCGAAGACAGAAACAGGCGGAACTGGTTGGCCTCGAAACTGTTGCATGAGGTGCGGTCGGATTTGAGATGCAGTTTGTGGTCTTTGATGTAGTTCTCCATCCGGCCCCGGGGCGAGTAAATGTCCTGGTAGATAGTAGCCTCGTCCGGTTTGTCGAGGTCAGTCGCCAGAAAGCGTAGCGAAGCGCATGAGGATGAGATTTCGGCTTTGGCTATCACCCGCGTTGGCTTATCCCAGGTGCCGGCTTTATAGCTGAATGATTCGTAAAGCCTGACGGGAATATTTGACCGGGCGAAGACGGCTTTGGCCTCGCTTATCAGGGGTTCGGCCAGGCGCTTGAGCACTGCGTTGCCCGCAAGTCCAATGCAGTATTTGATGTCATTCTCATGGCAATATCTGAGCACCTCGGGGGTACAGAAGTGGGAATCTCCCCGGAAGACGATGATGGTATTCTGCCAAGAGGCGCGGATTCTGGCAACTAGACGTTTCAATATGGCTACAATTTGCGAGCCTTTGGGGCGGGAACCGGGACGCAGAATAGAAGTAATCAGCTTGCCGGAAAGCCCCTCATAGACGTGCAGCGGCAGGTAGCAGCGGGAGTCGTAATAGCTGTTAAATAATGACAACTGCTGCTGACCATGGGTTTTATCCTCGGTGTCATCGAAGTCCAGGACGATGATTTCCGGGGGTGCGGAATAGGAAGCGATGAAAATATCCACGAAGGCAGAACCCATGCGGTACAGGTCAGTGCGGCTGGCGACGTTTTCCAGACGGCTGGCAGTAGGCTGACTAGCCAGGGGCGAGTCGCTGACAGGCAGTTTACCGGCTGCCAACTTATGGGCCGGGTCGTTACGCAACTTATTGCAATCGTTAGCGTCTTCATAACCGCAGGCAATCTGGTTAACCCGCTGGGCAACGATACCCCTGACCTGATGGTCTACATAGCGGGAATCACGCAAGTCGTGGATAGCGGCGCTGATGGCGGCAACGATGCCCACTTGGGCTTCGGTTTCCCGTAGGGTGAGCACTCCTGCATCCGAGGTTATCTCACCACCGTCAAAGTCGGCCTGTACTTTTTTACCGGCGATTGGGGCAAAAGGAAGTAATTGAGGGGTACATTTACTCATGGGCTAGACCTCCAAACTCTGTTTTAATGACAGTATCTACAACCATCATTATATAACAATTAGTTATGGATGTTTAGCCCTGTTTTATGAATAATCCGGGACAGAGCTTTCTTTTAAAAAAAAGTACTTGCGGAAATTATCAGGTTGGTATATCATAATAAGTATGAGCATCGTTTGGGGCCTACGCCTATTGCAAACTACGGTTTGTCTTGGGATCTAAAAAATCAATCTATTTTTAACTACTACGTAAATATACACTC
>QIEW01000308.1 GCA_003230535.1 bacterium | reverse complement strand
CAGACCGCCGATAAAGCCCGCCTGCCGGTCATCGGTAATCTCCTCCACCAGGAGGAAGGCCGTAAGCCCGGATAAAATTTGGCCCAAAAAGGCCATTATTTTGATAGAGAAAAGGATGTCTTTTATCAGGAGGTTGAGCAGGGCTGTCAGGCCGAAAAATAAGGGGGGGTAAAACTGCATCAGGGGAAATCCGGCGTACCACCGGTTGGACCACAAAGGAAATTCACCGTCCAGCAGGCTCTCATAAGCCATTATGGTGCGGGCGGTGAGGGAGGCGCCGTCCAGAGAGTAGGTGTGCCCGGAAGAGAAAAACAGTTTGGCTATTAAAGAGACGACTAATACAAGCCCCAGACCATAAAGCCATCTTTGCTGCCTTAAGGAGAGCGTGGGAATGATTTGACTATCCCGGCGGGATGCGGCGACATCCTCGCGCCCTTTTTGTTTTTTATTTTCCGGAACCGGGTCAGTTTTCCGAATGCCGGCCAGGAGTTTTTCTCTATCTTTTGTCCTCGCTCTCTTTTTTTTACCCATTTGGTATTATAAGCTGAGTTCGATATAAAACAAAAATAGTAACTTGTAACGTATAGTAATTTCCTTTTTATATCCAATAAAACAAGCAGATAAATTTTTATGTGCTGCCTTGGTTCTCAAACCCGACAGGCTAAATGAGTGGCAGGTTTCCTGAACCTGCCACCACCTAAAAAATCCGCACCGATAGGTGTGTAAGTTCTTGAATTGATATTGTTTATGCTTGGTTTTGGCTGGAAAATTCCCCCATAAGCTACGGGGGTAAGAGGGATTTGAAAAGAAAATTTTGGATCAGTATAGCAACAAAAGGCTGTTCATTGGCGTGTTTTGACTGTCGGAGACCTGAGAGATTTTCTCAATGGTTCCAGTGATATTGCCACAATCGAATGGTTGCAAGTAGGGGCAGATGTGCGATTAGTAAGCAATCCTCATGCAAAGGTACACATAACAGCAGACCGAAGCCGCGCCGTTATGACCTCTGCTAACCTTACCCTGCCGGGTTTTGAAAAGAATCTTGAACTTGGAGTGTTTTTGGATGATGTAGAAGAGGTAACCGCCCTTATGCGCGTAGTAAATAAGTGGTTTTCCCAAGGGAAACAAGCAGACCTCCAACCGCATGAATATCTCAACCCATCAATTACGTTCACTATCAATCTGTTATTTTAATAATCTTATCCATTTTTTGATAGTTTTCTTATTTTCCGCATCTTTTGATAATTCGTCTGCAACTCCTTGTAAGAGCCATGGGCTATTGGGTTTGTTTTGCGGTTCAGCCGGGTCTTTATTAAGCTCCAGGTAGATTTTAGCTGGAATGTCAAACAGATGCAATACATGCTTATTAATACGATGAGAGGAAGACTCCCCGACTGATGATGTTTCCATTGGCGGTTCAGACACCCCAATCGCTAACGCCACTTTGTCCAGAGAATCAATAAGTTGTTGATATTCTGGCCGTAATTGATGTAAGAACAGCAGCGCTGATACAGCTATGGTAAAGATAACTAATAACAACTTTAGATGGGAAAAGTTCCACCTGGCGGACTTGATACTTAAGCCTAACAATCGTAAACGATTTGGCCGGTAGTAATTAACTTTGATTGGCTGCTTATCCATGATCTAATTCGAACTTAGCGCACCTGAGCCGTGCGTTTGTGTTCTCTGCTAGCGGATAATTTATGATTAGTCTCATTATACCAGAATCTCATAAAAAATGCTATTATATAAATCAGGTTTACGCAAACCTATAATCCTGTCCGTAAAAAAGGATTTTGGATAGATCGCTAATCCTTGCGGCCGGCAATGTTCACTAGGCCAATGTTCACTAGGCATGAGAACAGCTTCCTCCATAGAGGCTCTTGTCTGTAGAGAGCTTCCGGGTGCCACTGGACACCGATTACAAAAGGCCGGTTTGGAACCTCAATCGCCTCTATCACACCATCCGGAGCCCAGGCGACAGGATGGAGCCCCTTCCCTAGGTTCTTTATCGCTTGATGGTGAGTACTGTTTACCATAAGTTCGGATGTTCCCAAAATTCGGCCTAATTGCGACCTGGGATCTAGTTTTACCAGATGACTGGGCTGGTGGGGATCCTCCGTTTGTTCATGCGAGAGTGCTCCGGGAAACTGGGTTCCCAAATCTTGATATAAATCTCCTCCGAAAGCTACATTTAAGAGCTGTTCCCCTCCGCAGATACCCAATATCGGCAGCTTTCGCTTACCGGCCGCAAGCAATAGGGCCTGCTCCCAGAAGGCACGCTCAGGTTTGGGCAGTCTCAGTTTGGGGTGGGATTGCTCGCCATACCAGGCCGGATCCAGGTCAAAATCTCCCCCCGATATTACCAGTCCCTGGATTTTATCCACTATTTCACCGGCCAGAGACGCATCCCCCAATTGGGGGAGAATTATGGGTAACCCGCCTCCCTCCTCCACTACATGGACATAATCCTCCTTGATGAAAAAGCGCGACCCGCTTTTGGGATCGGGTTCGTAATCGCAACTGATACCTATTATGGGGTGCATGTTCATTAATGGACGTGATATTGGCACAGCGTTTATAGAATTAATCTCCCCTATTCTCCTCATTTACTGGTAGACCCGAGGCAGGGCATTGCCTATGCCGCACAGCAGTTCGTAAGGTATGGTGCCCGCCAGTTGGGCTACCTCTTCTACGGGGAGTTCTCCGGACTTATCCTTCCCCATTACCAATACTTCATCCCCCACCTCCACCGGAGGCAAATCGGTCACATCCACCAAGGTCAGATCCATACACACCCGTCCCACAATCGGCGCTTTCCGTCCCTTGATGAGAACATAACCGGAATTGGAAAGACAGCGCGGGTATCCATCGGCATACCCCAAGGGAAGGATGGCAATCCGGCTTTTTCGAGCGGTTATGTAAGCGCCGCAGTAACTTAATGCAGAACCGGGGGGGAGTTGTTTAAGCTGGAGCACCCTGGTTTTTACGGTAAGCACAGGTCGAAGGTTTATTTTATCTTTCAGCCGAATATCGGGAGAAGCTCCATATAAAACTAAACCGGGCCTTACCAGATCATACCAGCTTGCCGGATGATTTAAAATAGCGGCGCTGTTGGCGGAATGTGCTAGCGGAGGCCGGATTTCCATAGCCGAAAGCCGGGCCAGCACCCCGTCAAACCGGCTCAATTGATGTTTGGTATGGGTTCTGTCCTTAGCTTCGGCGCAGGCCAGGTGGGTCATTACGCCTTCCGGTTCCAAGTAGGGAAGAGCCCTGAGTTTTCGCAGCAACTCCGGCGCTTCATCAGGCAGGCAGCCTAACCGCCCCATGCCGGTATCTACTTTGACGTGTACCGCGATGGTGCGTCCGGCTTTTTCCCCGGCTTGGTTTAGCCGCCTGGCCGTCCCCAAATCATAGATTACCGGAGTAAGCCCACACCGAACGACATCTGTTAATGCACCCTCTATCGGACCGCTTAAGAGGAGGATGGGAAGCCGGATTCCCGCTTCTCTTAACTCCACCCCCTCGGAAATATTAGCCACACCCAGGAGGTCTGCCCCGATAGATTGCAGTTTCCGGCTTACCGGAAGGGCTCCATGACCGTAAGCCTGGGCTTTGACTACCGCCAGGATTTTTCGCTCCGCGCCGACCAGCTCCCGAACTTGCCTTAGATTGTAAGCCAGGGCGGCCAGATCTATCTCCGCCCAGGTATGATGTGGATAAGACATAAGGGACTTAGACAATATTAAAATACCGCATATAATAGTAAGCGACAAAAGTAAGTTAATATGTTTCTGGTGTCATTGCGAGCGGAGCGAAGCAATCTAACCACGAGCACGGACGCCGAGATTGCTTCGCTCCCTCCGGTCGCTCGCAATGACTACAAACGGTATAATTGAAATCTCAAAGTCCCCAAGAATTAAGCCGGTAACATAACCTCATCCTTGTAGAGTAGATTGCACCCTCCCATCCGCAAGCTAAAGGAGTTTGGTTATCGGTTACCGGCCATCTAATTTAGAAAGGTTCCTCTGTTGCCCCTGGTGGCAATTGGTATTCATCAAGGTTTTCAAATCTGGTAAACTCTTTAAGAAAGGCTAGTTTTACAGTGCCTATTGGGCCGTTGCGCTGTTTGCCGATAATAATCTCGGCTATTCCATCCTCTTCTCCTTCGGCAAAATTATCGCGGCGTTTATATATCTCCGGTCGATAAATGAAAGCCACCAGGTCGGCATCTTGTTCTATGGCTCCCGATTCACGTAAATCCGACAGAACCGGCCGCCGATCATCATGACGACGCACCTCCACCGCCCTGGAAAGCTGGGATAAAGCTATTACAGGAACGTTCAGTTCTTTAGCCAGGGCCTTCAGCGAGCCGGAGATCTCTGATACTTCCTGCTGGCGACTCTCAGCTCGGCCCCGACCGCTCATCAACTGTAGATAATCCAACATGATTAGTCCAATCCGGTGTTCCTTGGCCAATCTCCGCGCCTTCGCCCGCACCTCCAGTACCGAAATACCGGGAGTATCATCAATGAAAATAGGCGCCTCAGAGAGCACACCGGCCGCCCGGGTCAGTTCCGGCCAATCTTTTTCTGAAAGATATCCGGTGCGTAGTTTGTGCGAATTCACCCGGGCCTCAGAGCAGAGCATCCGTATCACTAATTGCTCTTTGGAAGTTTCCAGGCTGAAGATAGCTGTCGGAACGTGGGCCTTGACGGCCGCATTCACGGCTATATTCAGGCACAGGCTGGTCTTTCCCATTGACGGTCGGGCAGCGACTATAATCAGCTCTGAATTATGCAGACCGGAGGTCATTTCATCAAACTGAGTAAATCCCGTGGGGATACCGATGATGGCCTTTTTCGTATCATATAATTCCTCTACTATTTGGAAGCTATCCTTAACCAGCTCTTTCATCGAGGAGAAATCCGGTCGGACGCGATCCTCGGACAGCTCAAATAAAGCCGCCTGCGCCCGATCCAGGAGTAGGTCGGCATCCTCCTTGTCTTCATAACTTTCGGTAACTATCTGCGTGGCTCTGCTTATTAGCCGCCGCAGCAACGCTTTCTCCCTGACAATTCTGGCATGAGAGGCTACGTTTGCCGCAGTAGGGGTGGCTTCCAGCAAAACCATAAGGTAGGCCGCCCCCCCAATGGCTTCCAGAGCTTCTTGTCGCTCCAACTCTTCAGTTAAGGTTACCAGATCGATAACTTCGGACTTGTCAAACAAATTAAGTACGGCGGAAAAAATCTTGCGGTGGGCCGGCTGATAGAAATCTTCCTCCCTCAAAAAGTGAAGTATCTTCGGCAACGCATCATTCTCAAGTAAGATGGCGCCCAAGACAAACCGTTCGGCATCTATGGTATGGGGGGGTAGTTTTTGAAATAGATCGTTTTTGCTCATTTGAAATAAAACGGCTAACTTTTATATGTCCCGGTTTACCTTTAGTATAACACACCGCAGACAGGATATTATAGAGTGTTCCTGCAAAAAACCAGCTTTCAGTAACAGGCGGGGAAATCATTGAAGATTATTCTGGGGGCGAACCTTTGCCCGGTTCCCTGATTTTAGGATATACTAATGTGAATAGACCCATTCATATAGATATGGGTGTAAGCCATAACTGTTTATAAACCTAACCCCAGAGAATGGGAAGGTAGAGTGGAGGGACGAGCAATGAGAACGATGGTAAAATATACTATTTACCATCAA
Organism: bacterium; assembly: GCA_003230535.1. Classification (GTDB taxonomy): domain Bacteria; phylum SZUA-182; class SZUA-182; order SZUA-191; family SZUA-191; genus SZUA-191. Next base: position 803 of record QIEW01000308.1, on the reverse strand, counting down.
AAATAAACTTAATCGCACCAGTATATGTAAGGTGGTTACGGCCTGTACAACCAAATGGACCGCATCCGGCACACAGGAATCGTTGGAAATTTTAATCCGGCCCGACCTGCCATAGTCGAAGTAGTATCTACCTAGAGATCGCCAAGACCGGCTTGAAGAAACCTGGTTCACGCTCATAACTTTTCGCCCGCTAGCTGAGTCGATAGTAAATTTAGTTCCGGTGCTGGGACGATTTAAAGGCAAATACCTACTTCCGGGACCTAGAGGGTTTTTATTATAAATATAATAGTATCCTGAGATAGGGAATATCGGTTCCCAACTGATAGTAGTTTGACCTACACCATATCCACAATTCCAGAACATAGGATCATTTGGGGCGTATTCTTCTGCCAGCAGGAAACTTCCCCCAATATTCAATTGATTAGGGTTAACCTTAGGATCACTCCAAGTCCTGCAACTATCAGTAGTAGAGGTAGCGTCTAACCAAGGGCCGCTCGCAGAACTAAAATTATAAGGTTGACTGGGATCATCATCAAATATGCGCTGGAAACGTACCGCATCAGCCGCCACCTTACCATTTGGAGTGCTGCTGAGCTCCACAGAAGCCGTAGCGCCTTCCATAAAATATTGGGTAGTGGCGGAAATACTAGGCCGCAATAACGCATAATAAGTGCACTGTTGTCCGGTAGCCATCCAGCGTCCTCCATACCAGCCGGCATAGTCCTGGTGATTGAAGCCCAGGCGTTGACTTACTTCATTGATTACGGAGCCGCCGGTATAATTTATGGTATAAGGGGCTCCGT
>QIEW01000021.1 GCA_003230535.1 bacterium | reverse complement strand
TGAGCGGCGACCTGAAATTACTCCATAGCCGACTTGATCAATTGTTCGATCTGATTGGGAGCAGCAAAACAAAGTAACACTCTTCCCCAGGGAGAGAAACTGGCCCTTTTGTAAATAACTGGGTTTATAAAGTCTGTCATTCCTGGCTTGACCAGGAATCCAGACCGATAAAAACCTATGGATTCCTGCTTTCGCAGGAATGACAAAGTAATGCAGGATAAACCTAAAGACTTACGAAACGGTGCACTAATAGAGCGTTTCAGTAAAAAGCATACGTTAAAATGTCATTGCGAACGAAGTGAAGCAATCTGCCGCGGGAAAACAAGGGGTTGCTTCGTCGTTTCACTCCTCGCAATGACACAATTATTTGTCTATATTTTATTGAAACGCTCCACTAGTGTCATATCAACTGGAAATTGACGGATAAAGACTTTTGTCCCCCCTCACCTCGGTCCTCTCCCCCCAGGGGCGAGGAAGCAGGAATAGTCCCTTCTCCCCTGGGGGAGAAGGTTAGGATGAGGGGGATTAAGCAACTGGCAAATTTGCGACATTTTATGCTTTGTGCAGTCAGGTCCTCAGACCTGACTGCGGTTTTAGGAGGTGTCAGATTTGAGAATCTGACACCACAGAAAACAAAGTAACACTCTTCCCCAGGGAGAGAAACTAATAGTATTCAGGAAACTTATGCGGGGAAAATACAACTCCAAAATAACTTATACGATCATTCTGTTAGCCTTCCTAAGCGTATTCTGCCTGAGCTTCCATGGTCAGGGAGAGCGTCAAGTCAACTCCCATGAAGCAGCTTCCGCTCATGAGGAAGCCCCTGGAGCGGGCGGGCATGGCGGACATGGTTCAGAGGCCCACGGCGGGCATGGTTCCAATGAGCTGCCGCCGCCGGCTACGCTAGCGCAAACCTGGAGGGCAAATCTGCCGCTCTGGGTGTCTCTGTTCCCTCTCTTGGGGGCATTCCTGATTATCCTGATAAGAGAGAAGAGCGCTTTGGCCCGCAATGTGGTGGTGGTAGGCACGGTGCTCACTACCTTTTACTTGCTCCTCCTGATGTATACGCCGGTGGTGACGGGAATTGAGGTCATGGGAAAACTCTATCGAGGGTTGTACCACGAGCTTTCTTTCCTGCCCGGGTTTAATCTGACCTTCCGGGTCGATCCGGCCGGACTGCTGGTAGCGGCCGTCACCCTCTTCTTATGGACTACCTCCAGTATTTATGCCATCTCCTACATGACAATCGAGGAGGATCGCTCCCGGTACGACTTCGTTGTGCTGGCAAGCTTGGCCGCCAATGTTGGGGTGCTGATGGCGGGCGATTTCATGACCTTGTTCATTTTCTTTGAAGGGATGGTCATCTTCCCCTATGCCATGGTCGCCCACAAACAAGAGGGAGCCTCCCTCAAAGGAGCCAATTACTATCTCTACCTGGGCAGCGCCACCGGTCTATCTCTATTGGCAGGCATGATATTATTGTATTATTACACCGGCAGCGTAGCTATTCAGCCGATGGCGGAGAAAATCAATCAATTTATGCCCGGCGGCGTCAAATATTGGGTGGCCTTACTGCTGATCCTGGGCTTCGGGGGTAAGGCGGGGCTTTTTGCCGAGCATTGCTGGTTGCCGCAAGCTCACCCGGTGGCGCCGTCTTGTGCCAGCGCCCTGCTTTCCGGGGCCATGATCAAGGCCGGGGCTTATGGTATCTTCCGGGTAGCCTGTATGGTATTTACTCCGGCTAATGCCAACTCCAGTTGGGTCACCTCCCAGAATATCGGCTATGCGCTGATCTGGGTGGGAGTGGTGACTATGTTCTTAGGTGTGTTAAACGCCTTGATTTCGGAAAACTCCAAGCAGATGCTGGCGTATCACTCTGTGAGCCAGATGGGCTATATTGTCATCGGGATCGGTTGTGCGGGTTATATGGGGGCAGGCGGTGCGATGGGCTTGGCGGGAGCTTTCTACCATATTGTAAACCATGCACTATTTAAATCCCTGCTGTTCTTGACGGTAGGCGCGGTCTATTTCCGGACGCATGAGCTGAATATGTATAAATTGGGGGGATTGACCAAGCTGATGCCGCTTACTTGCGTCGCCATGCTGGTAGGGGTGTGCGGTATCTCCGGTATCCCTTTGTTTAACGGCTTTGCCAGCAAAACCATTCTCCATCATGCTGTTTTTGAAGCTATTGAATTCTCACATGAGCTGCCGCCGCAAGCGCTCCCCACATTCGGGTTGCGGTGGGCCGAGATTATCTTTATGATTACTGCCGGCGGAACATTCGCCTCTAATATAAAACTGTGGATGCTCACCTTTGTGAAGAAGCGGCCTCAAGGTTACGACTATGAGATAAAGCCGGCGCCGATGGCGATGAAGGTATCGCTGGTGTTAGGATCGGCGGCGGTGATCCTGGTTGGGTTGTTCCCCAACTGGATATTAAATGTCTTGATTGGTCCGGCGCTGGCCTACTTTAAATTCGACCCCAACTCCCACCCTTATCATGTGCTCTATAATCTGCATTCCACGCCGCCACAGTCCATTATCCCCCTCCTCTATCCGGTAAGCAGGCAGGTGGCCGACTCTCTGTCTCAGGTGGTCCATAACCTCTTAGGAGGCGGGGCGGCAGTAATGCTGGGCGGGATGTATTTTATACTGGGGGTGCGGTTTGGATGGTTCCACACAGTAGTGCCGGAGAAGTTATCGGTCGAATACTATTACCTGAAGATATTTAATGCTTTTAAGCGGATTTGCGTAACGGTTGCGCCTCCCATCACCGATGCGGCCAACTGCCTGGTTACCTGGGTCTTTGTCAAGCTTGACTGGGTAAACATTATCATTACTCCTTTTTTGGGGATTACCCATAATTACCTGGGTTTGTGTAAAACTTGACTGGGTAAGATTTATCATTACTCCTTTCCGGGGGCTCTCCCAAGTTGCGGAGAAAACCGTTCCCATACCGTGTATAAACCCTTGGATGCCGTTTACTTATGCCGCCAGCCTGATCAACGTTTTTGAAGAGAGAGTAAGTCAGCGCTGGCTCAATTTCGTAAAGGGCTGGCAGTACCCGCCGATAAGGCTCTATCTGTGGTTCTGTGGGCAGTTCAAGAGATTTGATACCAAGGCGATAGATGGCGCCGTAAACGGTAAACGCATTGGCGGAAGGGGTAGGTATCGCGGGCGACAAATCCCGCAGGATACAGACCGGTTTCCTTCAGCAGTATGCCTTGGCGGTAGCTGGCGGACTGCTTATGTTGATCATACTAAGTCTAATATTTGCCTTATAAGGAACCCGGGGACTGAAAACCAATTAAATGAATATAAGGGGAATTATAAAAATGCTGGAAAAAGATGGCTGGCACTTGGCGTTCACCAAAGGAAGCCATAGACAGTTTAAGCATCCGGTGAAGAAGGGCCGAGTGACTATTGCCGGTCATCCGGCCGATGATCTGGCAAAGGGAACTCTGAATAGTATTTTAAAACAAGCCGGGTTAAAAGGGGTGAAGAGATGAGGTATTCCATTATTATTGAAAAGGCGGATAATAATTACTGTGCCTATTGTCCTGATCTGCCAGGCTGTGTGGCTACTGGTAAAACACCTGATGATGTGATGGAGCGGATAAGGGTGGCCATGGAGTATCATTTGGAGGGATTAGCTGAGGATGGGTTGCCCATTCCAGAACCTTCTACTACAGTAGAATATGTTGAGGTCGGGGCGTGAGGATAGAAGCTAACGCCCCTACCCTGTGCAGTCAGGTCCTCAGACCTGACTGCCACAAGGCAGAAGAGGGTTCCTACAATTAAGGTATAATAATGCTTGAGACTATTTC
>QIEW01000200.1 GCA_003230535.1 bacterium | reverse complement strand
AAGCGCAAATGCACATCCTCGTATTTTAACTCTACTTCCTTAACCGCCTTTTCGTCAAATGAAAGAATTTTTTTGGCCTCTTCCTCCTGCTTAAGGCGCTCCTCATGGCCTTTCACTTCCCAGAAATAAACATACGACCCCAAGGCGATCAAGATTATTCCCCCAATAACGGTTTTCCAAATCTTATTCATCTGCTACGCCTCCGCCTCCAGACCATAATCCCGGATGCTAAAGCCAGGATGGGGAATAACAGCACTGAGAAGGAAAATACCCTATTCATCTGACTTTCCGTCAGGGATATGGTCCTAGGTTCATCAGTCTTGGGACGGATGGAAATAAGTTCTTCCTCCTCGGCCAGCCAGGATACAATATTCAGGAAAAAATCCTGATTTCCGGCAACATTTAAATAGGTATTGTTAGCAAAATCTGAATCTCCAACGACTACCAACCGGCCTTCTTTTACTCCTGAAGCTTCCTTGTCTTTAGCGGTCTTAGAGACTTCTTTTACAGAAGAAGCTTCCACAGCGCCTTCCTCATTCTCCACTTTTTCATTCTCAGATGTTTTGGGTTTTATGTCGGCCACCACGGCTAATGAAACAGGGCCCGGCAAATCATCCCCTTCGTTAAACTCAAACTCCGACCCGGTAAGTTTGGTTTCCGCCCAACTCCCCTGACTGGTAAGCGCCAACGGCTGTATTGTCACGCCTTCGGGAACCTCGTCTCCGGCTCTCACCGGACGCGCCACCGGGAAAAATGATGCTACAGTGAAACCTCTGGTAATAGGATGATCTGTATAACTGGTTATTACCGGCATAAAGTAATCGCCGCCAGACATACGACTATACTGATCTATAATAACCCTGTCATCTACTTCTATCCCCCATTGACCCAAAAAAGTTTTCAGGCCTATCCCCGGATGCGGGTCCAGGAGAAACAAAGCCTTGCCGCCGCCCTCCAGGTATGACTTTAGAGCCGCCTCTTCCTCCGGCAGCAGCTCTTTTTTCGGCCCGGCTACCACCAATACCGCACAATCTTGGGGAACCGCCGCTTCCCGCAAAAGGAGCAATTTCCTGGCAATATAATTCTGGCTCATAACAGCATATTTTATTGCGGTATAGGTCTCTTTTCCTTCCTCATCAATAGGACGCTCGCCATGTCCCTCCAGAAAATAGATCACCTTAGTCTCTTTACTGGTCAGCTTCAATATGGCGTTGGTTATTTGCTCTTCAGTTATCGCATCTTCCACCAGTTCCTGTTTGCCTCCCATTTCCAAGACCAGGGAACCATATTTGGTTATTCCGTATTCTTTAGCCAGCCCCGGCTCCTGATCCGGATCTGCAAGCCGATAGGTAACTTTAGAGGAAAGATCACGGTATTCCTCCAGCAGATCCCGTGCCTTCAGGCGTTCCGCCGAGGCCTTATCAAACAGCAACATCTGCAAATCCTGATCTACAAGGTTTAAAATTTTTCCGGTCTGGTCTGATAAACTGAACCTGCCCACCGAGGTTACGTCAAACCGCTTGTTGTTCCTATAGGAAATAAAGTTTACCAGAAAAAGTATCGCTAGCATAATAACAATAAATACACCGATATTAGCCCTAAACAAAGCAAGTTTTTTCTTTTTCTTCATCACCCTGCAAGTCCTCCTTTTCAGGAACGGGGATACTGTAATAACCAGCAAAATAGACTGTTATAATAGGTTGCCATTAAAAGGCATTCCCTCGGGTTACGCTTAAGTTAGAAATTGACTAAGTTTTTTGTTCCTGAAGCTTTTCCTGCACCCATAGATTAACGAGCGTGTCAGCAGATACTCCCCGTCTGCGCGCAACAGACTGAATTTGATTAGATAATTTCTTGTCCAGCGCATAGTAAGTTGTTTCTGATCCCATCTCTACTTCAAACTCAACAGGTTCTGTCTGATCCCAGTAGTCCGCAAGATCATGGACATCCCAAAAATCGCCAATTTCTTTGTAAGACTTTCCTCCTGATATAGAACTCCTACTCTTCATATCTCCTCCTTTCAGCAGGCGTCATGTCCCGTGCTGACAGGATAAGGGCACGCCCATCTTTCTTGTAGACAAAGAATACAAAGCACACCAGGAAATAACAAATATCAAAGCTCAAACGACAAAGGAAGGACAAAGTCCAAATGGAAAAGCTATTTTAACTCTAATATCTGACCGGTTAAAGCTAAATTAAAAATAATCAAACT
>QIEW01000011.1 GCA_003230535.1 bacterium | reverse complement strand
GGATAAACCAATTGTTTTTAAATGAGTTGCAGAAGTACTACTCTCTGTGACCTCTGCGTTCTCTGCGGTTAAAATCCTTTTTTACGGGCAGAATTATAGGTTTGCGTAACATGAGTTAATTATTTACACTCACTTAGGACAAAACCAGCTATACAACCCGGATTATTCATAAATCCACGGCAAACATTAACGATGTTATTTGAATACAGCTAGTTACAAAATAACGCCAAAAAACAAAATTTTTATACAAATCACCGAAAACTCCCGCTATGGAAGCGACCAACGGGAGCGTGTTATAAATCCCGAATTATTCGGGACAAAAACTGCACAATTTCATAAAAAAAGAGTTAGCTATAATCAGCTAACCCTCTGAAAATATATGGTGGGCGGAACAGGACTCGAACCTGTGACCCTCGGCTTGTAAAACCGATGCTCTACCATCTGAGCTATCCGCCCGCTGTTCAATTTATTTAGAAGCTACCATAATTATCTATAATTTGTCAACTCCCTCGCTGATAACTGGACTCTAGGTAAAGAGGAAAGATTAAGATTGATACAGGGGGATTATGTTGACAAGCCAGCAATTTACCTTTATATTTATGCCAGTCACTAAAGAGCCTCTTGCAAAAGTCATTTTAAAAAAGTTAGCCATACTATATGTTGGGGCAGTGGCCCAAACACTACCCATATAGGGTAGGCCAGGGTAATCTTGTTTGAGACCGCGCCGAGAAAATATAGGCAGTGGCCCCAACACTACCCATATAGGGTAGGCCAGGGCCACCGCCCTGGCACTTTTGCAAGTACCTCTAAATACAGAAGCTTTTTAAATAATGACACACTGAAGCTGTCAGAGGCGGGGCAGGTTTTCCTGCCTGGGGGCAGTCTCAAGATACTACAGTTATTTCATGACTGTCCCTTAAGAAGTTTAACCCGGATTATTCATAAATCCACGGCAAACATTAATGATGTTATTTAAATACAGCTAGTTACAAAATAACGGTCAAAAAACAAAATTTCCGTACTAATCACCGAAAACTCCCGCGATGGAAGCGACCAACTCCGAGCATATTTATGATCCCGAATTATTCGGGTTAAAAGAGAGTTTATATGACACCGAAAGAACAATTGGAAATTATTCGACAAGGGACGGAGGAGATTATTTCAGAGGAACAGCTCCTGCTAAAGTTAGAGAGCGGTAAACCTCTTCGGGTAAAGGCCGGGTTTGATCCGACCGCTCCCGACTTACACCTTGGGCATACCGTTCTGATCCGCAAACTGAGGCAACTCCAGCGTTTAGGGCATAAGGTGTTTTTCCTGATCGGGGATTTTACCGGCATGATCGGTGACCCCAGCGGCCGGAGCCAAACCAGACCGCCGCTTTCTAGGAACCAAGTCCTGCAAAACTCCCATACCTACCAAGAGCAAATATTTAAGCTCCTTGAACCAGCTAAAACTGAGGTGATGTTTAACAGCGATTGGCTGGACGCCCTTGCTCCTCAAGATATAATCCGGCTTTGCGGCCACTATACACTGGCCAGGATGCTGGAGCGGAATGATTTTTCACAACGCTTGCGCACCGGACAGCCTATCGGTATCCATGAGCTTATCTATCCCTTACTGCAAGCCTATGACTCCATCTACCTAAAAGCTGATATGGAGATTGGCGGCACTGACCAGAAGTTTAACCTGTTGGTGGGCCGGGAGCTCCAGCGGGATTATGCTCAGCCGCCCCAGATCATCCTGACCTTGCCGCTGTTGGAGGGCACCGACGGCAAACAGAAGATGAGTAAATCCTTGAGCAATTATGTGGGAATAACCGAACCGGCTAAGGTTATGTTTGCAAAGATTATGTCCATCCCTGATGACCTGATGCTAAAGTATTATAAGTTACTCACCGATATTAGTCCCCGCCAGGCGAGAGAACTGGAAGGAGATCTGGCCTCGGGAAGTAAGCATCCTCGGGAGGCCAAAGCGGAGCTGGCCCGCCGGATTGTAGCTGATTTTAATGGCTGGGAGGCCGCCAAACAGGCGGCGGCTGAGTTCGATCGCATTCATAAGCGCCGGGAACTGCCCAAGGAGATGCCCTACATCCAATTAAGTTCTCCTGGAGGTGGGATCAGCCTCGTGGCTTTACTTAATCAGACCGGCCTGGTCGGGAGTAACAGCCAGGCCCGACGCCTTATTCAGCAGGGGGGAGTCTATCTCAATCAGACAACAGTCAGGGATATAAATATTAAGCTTACCGTAGGGCGGGAGTATATTGTTCAGGTCGGTCGGAGGATTTTCGCCCGAGTTCGCCTGAATGTTGAACAATAAGCTTATTCTCACTGGATAACTAATCATATCATTAACTCATGTTACGGCAAACTAAAATACTGACCAAGGCTCGGTGATTTTAACCGCAGAGAACGCAGAGGTCACAGAGAGTAGTACTTCTG
>QIEW01000131.1 GCA_003230535.1 bacterium | reverse complement strand
AGCCATTTTGTTTGTTGACCGTTATTTTGTAAGCAACTGTATTCAAGTAATATTATCAATGTTTACCGTGGATTTATGAATAATCCGGGTTGAGAGGTATGGTAAAGTTAGTCATAAATCGCAGCTTGTATTACCATCTATCACTTATATTACCACCATCAAAGGAAGAGAGCCACAAGATGCTTCAATCCCAGTACGTTGCGGTTGAGGTTATATCAGATTAATTCTATTGAAGAACTCCCAGCAGATACATAGTGATAATAGCTAACATCCCTAGAAGGACAGCAAACAGATAATTCTGCATTCTTCCGGTTTGGATCCTCTTGAATAGATTGCTGCTCTGCTCCACTGTCTTTGCGGTTCCATCAACAATTTTATCAATTACATGCGTATCAAAGCTCTGTGAGAGCCTGCTAATTCCATGGACCGTCTTGCTTATCCCGTTAACAAACCCGTCCACTATTTTAAAATCAAACTTAGCCGCTAACCCGGAGAAAATCAAGTATATCCTGGCGACGATTAGCTGCCAGGGATTTTCGTTCTTGGGACGGGGACGCTCAAATTTAAAACTAAACCGGGCGCCCTCGGGAACTTTATCAATGGCGGTATGAGCGGGAGCAGCATGAGCTGTGGCGTGTGCGGGCGCCGGCTCTTGCCGGGCCGCCGCATCTCCTGTTTCAGGAGAGACCCCCGCGGTTGGTTCTGTTTTAATTGGAATAAGTCTTTCAATGGCGTTACTAATTGCTTTAGAAAGTTTGGAGATCGGATTGGCCAAGGGAAGCCAAGTATCGGTCAATGCCCCGGTGATAAACTCATCCACAAAGGCCGATAATTTAGAGATGGGTTTGGACAGGGGTAGCCAGATATCAGTCAGGAATGCCGGAATTAGATTGTCTATCCAGGATGATAATTTAGTAATGGGGGTGACCAAGGGAAGCCAGATATCGGTCAATAATGCGGGCACTAAATGATCTACCCAACTCGCAAATTTTGAGATTGGGGCACACATTGGAGACATCGTCCTGGTAAATAACACAGGAATAACACGCGCCAGCATTTCAGCGACAGCCGAAATGGGATGGAAACAAATCCACTTAAATGCCCGGAAAATTCGCACATAATAGTATTCTATCTGCAATTTGGTAGGCACCTCGGTGTGGAACCAGCCGAACCTCATTCCGGGGACAAAATACATCCCGCCCAGCATAACCGCCGTGCCGCCTCCCAGGAGATTATGCAGCACCTCTCCCATTTGTTCGACGTAGCTTGTCATGGGATACAATAAGGGAATGGTGGAATGGCCTGTGGCTACATGTATATTGTACAGCATGTGATAGGCATGGGAGCTTGGATCATAACCGAAATAAGACAAAGCCGGGCCGATGAAAGTCTCCAACAGCCAGTTGGGGAACAGGCCGATATATAAAATAGCGAATGAAACCAGGGCAATAGATATCTTCATTGATATAGGAGCCGGTTTTACATGGGCATATTTTTCCTTACGTTCACCCATGAAAGTAAGCATGAACAACTTGATATTGGAAGCAAAAGTGCCTCCGGCAGTGAGCATAAAGATGATTTCTGCGATCTTTAACTTGAAATCTTTGACGCCCCCGAGGTAATGGGCTGAATGATCATAGGCTTCTAAGATAGCATGATGTAATACGGTCTTGCTGGCAAAGCCATTAAAGCCGGGAATACCGGAAATCCCACACACGGCGATAAACAGACCCACCGCCATCACCGGCATGTTGCGCCATAACCCTCCCAACTCATACATATCCAATTGATGCGTCCTGAAATAGACCGCCCCTACACATAAGAACAGGCTGGCCTTGAACAGGGCATGGTTCACGATATGGTACATCGCTCCGGCCAGCCCCATCGCCCCGTCCCTTCCCATATAGGCCGCACAGCCAACCCCTAATATGATATACCCCATCTGGCTCACACTGTGGAAAGCCAGCATTCTTTTGGAATTGGCGGTAATCAGGGCTGAACAGACGGCCAGGAACATAGTCACCGTTCCCACCCAGATGATGGCGTAGCCCACGTTGTACATAGTAATCCATTGCTTTAAGTATGCCGCCCCGGAACCGGCGGGGAGAAACAGCAGGCAAGCTACCCGGAAAATGCCGTAGGCGCCGCATTTAATCATGGCCCCTGACAGCAGACAACTGGCGGGCGTGGGAGCCACCGGATGGGCATTGGGCAGCCAAATATGCTCAAAGAACAATCCGGCCTTACCGCCAAATCCGATGACCATCAGGATAGTAATCAAATACTTAGTGGAACTGCTCAGGCTGAAAGCCACACTCTCGGCTACCGGTTTAATCATTACGCTGCCGGTATGTCCCCAGAACAACAATATCCCCGCCAGCAGCGAGAGACCGGTTACCACCCCCAAATACAAATACATATTGGCCCCACGGATACATTC
>QIEW01000072.1 GCA_003230535.1 bacterium | reverse complement strand
GAAGCTGAACAATATACCTCGTGTGATCGTAAATGAACTGTTCCATCTCAGCAAGGGTCATGATTTCTGTCTCTTGTATGACAGGGGTGCCAGTCAGTTCATTCAGGGGAGCAGTAACCTCATTTGCAAATGAATAATTCTTTACGACTTCCTTTGATACCTGCCTGGCAAGGGCCTTCTTCTTTTTCTTTGGAAGTCTTTTCCAGTTTGGAAATTTTTTCTTTAATTGATTTTTCACTATACTTTTGATATTCTTTTCATGCATGGAAACTCTCCTTTTTAGTTTGTTATTTTGGCTTAAAAACAACTACTATTATAGGGGGTTTTCATGCATAACTCAATGTTATTATTGACTTTTACTCTGTTTATTTAAACACGCTTTATAGACAAAAAAGGAAGGTATTTTGCCTTCCTTTTTTGTCTTTTGTCTATACCACTCACAACGGAGGGCATGGATTATGGATGAGGTGGCATAATAGTACCTGACCCCGCATTCTCCTCTAGTGGATTACCCGCTCATCCAATGATGGTGAATTTGTAATCCTCTGAAGGGAGTTTGACTTTGTAACATCAACAAAGAATATATCATCCGTGAATTTGGAACTACTCCGCCACCACCCGCCTAACAATGGATTCCCATGGCCCGATTCGATATCTATATTATTTATATCATCCGGCAATGTTCCGAGAATTAATTCATTACTATATGTTGCCGCATCAAACGATTTTAGGGTTGCGCCGGCACAGTCGCCGTCATCAGCGCAACCCTCGAGGCGGAGAATTCGATCTGGAAAGTCATGGTAGAGACGTAATGTTGTTGTGAACCTTATTCGCCCAGCGTAGCGAGCATTGATTTCACTTAACCCGCTTCCGTCATCCTTAATATGACCTAGGGCTTTACCTCTTGTATAATAGATATGGCTATCCGCTGTTGCATAAACGTAATTAATAGATTCACCACTTTCGACAGTCATAATGGTAGTTGCTGCCCCCCCTGCTTTGGGTACTACCTTCATCACACTAGCAGGCCCTAACGGCGACCCCACCTTATACACTACCTTATTGTTGGTAAGAGCAATACCCACGATATCATTCGTGCCCTCATCCACTAATTCAGTCACTGAAAAATCATTATAATTTATTCTGAATATCTTACTACCATCTTCAAAATACATAGCAGAACCATCGCTTATATATGAGCCACTAAATGAGACATATATAGATGTGAGGGTGTTGGTAGTCCAGTCATATGTGTAAATATCTTCATCTATTTCTACAATTATGATATTGGAATTAGGAACGTAATATCGAGACCAGATCTCCGAAACAGAGGTTTTTACTGTAATGCAGTTTGAAAAACCCGTGTCGCATTCAACAAGGTCGCTGTTAAGATTGATCATAAGAAAACCTGCAATTGAAAGATCCGACATGTTATAAATTGATCTAATAAAACGTTCATAATAGGATGCTGTTACATTTAGAATTTTAGGCGCATCAGTGGATGACATACCGAGAGTCCCCATCTTCACAATATCGTCCGAGGTATCACACTCGCCATCAGTACCAGATATTGTGTATATAAAGACTGAGTTATCAATATTAGCAACATCCTCATTTCCACGCGAGTCGCATAAGTCTATTGCGCCTATTTCACTGGATACCTGAATCGGTGTAAGGGAGTCGCTCTTAAGGGCGCTTACCTTATATATGCGTCCGTCCTTGAAATACAAGACATATCTCTTGTGCCAATCAGAAATCGTGTTGTTCGCGCTGTTGTATGTGCCGGCATAGTAGTTTCCTACTTCCTCATCAGTAGTAATACCAGAATCAACCAACTGCCGCGACATTAGATTTTCAGGGTCAACCGCGTATATATCTCCATTTTCATCAGAGTAAAAAAGATAGGTGGCCGACGATGCGCCGCCACTGCCGTCACTGTCACCATTCCCACCATCCCCATCACTGCCATCATCCCCTGCATCCCCATCACTGCCATCATCCCCTGCATCATCATTGCTTGTAGTTGTTTCATCGCTGCCTCCCTCGTCACTCGCGCATCCTGTGAAAGTAAAGGCCATTACAGCCACCAATAAAAACGCAACCAAAAACAAACTCCACCTGATTTTCATAACGAATCCTCCTTTTTTTATTATTCCTGCCATTATTCTTTTCATCCTTAATCCTCCCTTTATATTGTTTTCGTTATTTTAGGTAGTTTGGCCGAGAT
>QIEW01000058.1 GCA_003230535.1 bacterium | reverse complement strand
CGGGATCATAAACACGCTCGGAGCTGGTCGCTTCCATAGCGGGAGTTTTCGGTGATTTGTATGAGCCATTTTGTTTTTTGACCGTTATTTTATAACTAGCTGTATTCAAATAAAATTATCAATGTTTACCGTGGATTTATGAATAATCCGGGATCAGAACAATAGTTTCTTCCTGGATATTTGATATAAGGGTTGGCCCGAGTAAATCCCGGGGCCTGGGGAAAATCAACTTTTTTTAATTTTTCCCGCAAGAAGGGGGGCCAGTAGTGCAAAATTCTTGGGCGCCCTCCCCAGCACATTATTTAAACGTTTTGGACTTTAGGCGGTCGCTACTCTTAATGTCATATTATATCATAACAATTTTTGATTAAAAAGGAGTTGATGGCGGGAACAGAACTCCGGCGGCTCCAGTTGGGCGGCGAGCATCTCCTGCTGACGGTGGGCATTGTAGAGACGACAGCGGGGGTCACTACAAAAGCCTTCTCCAAAGAAATAGTAAGTTATGGCTTGCAGGAGATAGCCCAAAATTACATCCGTAAGCCTGGGGTCGTGATAGGTGAGAAATTGGCCACCAAAGCGCGCGCTTACCTCCGCCTCAGGCATTTCCTGCCCTAAGTTTTGATAAAGATGCCGGAGGAGGTAATATTCCGCCGGACGGGCCGGCGCTTCCACCAAGCCGGAAGATGAGACAAGCGACGGCTGCCCGCACAGCGCTGTACGCGCATGATGGCGACCTTCCGCTTCCCCCTTGGTTACCGGCAAGCGAGGGGTTAGGATAAGATGAAGCTGCCGGGAGGAAGTTTCACTCCTGGGGATCTGCTCTTGGAGGAGCTCCTGGAGTTCAAAACCGTTATAAATTACCTGAGGGGATATCTCCCGCGGATCAAGATGAGCCCGCCGCTCATAATCTAACCGTTGAGCCGGGGTTAAACCAGCCCCCCTCTCCTCCGAAAGCTCGCTATTCCAGGCAGCGGCCAGCCCTGTTATCAGTTTGCTGGAAACAAAATGAGCAATAAAACTTCCCCGCACTTCAATCTGTATAGAAGGCCGCTGCTTCCCCAGGTATACCGCTACGCGATTTAAATCTAAAGCGTCTTTAGGGATCTCATTGTAGAGGTAGACTAGATATGACATTACCGGAGCAGATGTTGTCTTTGGTTAATAATAACTTGAAACTATGCTAAATTTTATTCATAATATAACATAGCAGATGGACAAGAATATTCGTTTACAAAAATTTCTTTCTCAGGTGGGGGTGGGCTCGCGCCGGAAGTCCGAACGGATGATCCAGCAGGGGGTGGTGTCGGTTAACGGCCATGTCGTCACCGAGTTGGGAACTAAGATCGATCCTCAAAAAGACAAGGTCTCTATCCAAGGAAAACGAATCGGAAAACCGCCGCAAGAGTTTATTACCATCCTGCTATATAAGCCCAAGGGTTGCTTGAGCGCTTTGTCCGACCCTCAGGGACGCCCCACAATCAAGCGCCTGATTTCCAATATCCACTTCCGTCTCTTTCCGGTGGGCCGTCTGGATTTTAACACGGAAGGCTTGCTGTTGCTCACCAATGACGGCGAGCTGGCCCACATCTTAACCCACCCCAGCCGCCAGGTGGAAAAGCACTATCTGGTAAAAGTGCGAGGCATATTGAACCGCTCCCAGATCCAACGCCTGAGCCGGGGGGTGAAACTAAAGGACGGCCTGACAGCTCCCGCCGATGTTCATCTGCTTACCACCACCAGAACCAACTGCTGGCTGGAGATAGCGTTAAGGGAAGGGAAGAACCGCCAAATCCGCCGGATGTGTGAAGCCGTTGGGCATCCCGTCCTGAAGCTTAGGAGGGTGGGACTGGCCTTCCTCGATCTCCAAGGTCTTGCCCCAGGCCAATACCGTCCACTAACCTCCCAGGAAACCAACGTCCTCAAAAAGTCAGCCGCCAAGCCCTCTTGATCCGCCCCCTCAAAATCTGCCCCACTGGTTCTACCATTGCACTAAAACCACGTGGAAATTAAATTGTACGGGACGGGCTGCCGGATACTTTATCCTAAATTGCAATCAACACATAACTAACATATACTATACCCCTATAGGTTAACTTTAGTTATAAGGAGGGGGTACCCGCTTTGCCAAAACATCCGGCCGCAGCAGATGTCTCTGGCGTGAGACCTCACTGATGTTTCACCTGTTAAGCCAAGCTGTAAATCCGAGATTGGGTTTGGCGGAATGTATCA
>QIEW01000233.1 GCA_003230535.1 bacterium | reverse complement strand
TTAAGCCGCGGGCAGCAACTGTCTCCCAAAAGACAGCGGCAAACTCAGGGTGTTTGATGAATGCGGTGGCGGCGCAAATGTCCTCAAGTTTTGCCCCTTCCTGGCCAATGAGGTCTTCGATCTTGTCGAGGGTGCAATCGATCTGGGCGCGCACATCTCCCGGATAAAGGCTTTTACCAGCTTCATCAATGGCTGCCGTCCCTGAAACATGGATCAGGGATACGTCGGATTTGCCTAGCAGAACTCCGCGGGAAAAGGCTGAGCCATAGCGAAAGGCGTCTTGTTGGTGAGGGTTGCTCAGATACTTGATCTGTGGATGGGAACCATCATGTCCCGATACAGCGACCAGGTCCATCGCACAATAGGCGCTCTGTGGCGTATCGGCTTCAACTCCTGTGCTTGCCGGAAGAAGGGGGGGGTCGCATCCGGCTTCGGGCATGAGTCCGAATTCTCCATATTTGGCGTTACGGGCATCATTGAAGGCCCCATACCACTCCAGGATGTCTGATAAGTAAAACCAGGTGCGCGCCACAGCGCGATACTTAAGCCCCTGTTCCTGGAGAATTCGTTCAGCTCTATCAAACATGTACCGGGCTTGGAGTAAAGGTGTAGCGCCAGGGGCAGCGCCGTCACTAACTCCTTGTATGTTCTGAAGAACTATGAAGGCGGCTCCATTGCGCCGCCATTTACGGCCGCAGGGGATGTCGCCGTCCATAATCGTACAAACCTCTCCATCGAGCTCTAAGGGGGAAACAGTATGAACAATCACTCCAGCCAAACCTTCCCCCCAGGGAGGATGTCCCTGGATGTAAGTAACGGGTGTGTCAGGCAAAATGCCTCTCGCACGCAAGGCATTATACCGGGCGATCATTACCGCAGGTTTTGCGCTTAGGCTTCCGAAAATACGTTCCTGGACAATTTCCATCTCCATCTCGCCGAGTGCATCCGCAATCTGAGCGTAGGCATCTGATGCGGCCCGGGAAACTTCGGCGCAATTGCACCCCGATGCCACAAAAAATGCTTCTCCGGCATTCGTTTGGGTCGCCCGGAGTGTTGCGGTAGATTTGGGTGGACTAATCATTAAACTCACCATGCCCTTTTTTCTCACCCGATCCTGCCATGAATTTTGTCTAACCAGTCCCGCAGATGTTTTCCCCAAATCTTAAACACTTCTTTGGTATGTCCCCACTTGCTCATTCCTTTAAAGACTTTGTATTTCTCAGCCGCTTTGGTGTCTATTGCCGCCGCGATTTGTTCATTGGTTTGGGAGTCGAGCAATTCCATCTCCATAGAGGCCTGTCCCACATGGGTGTGCGTTCCGGTTATGCCTTTCTTTATGTGGCTGATAGCTAAACCCACCGGTACAATGGTCGTGATGGTGTTTAGTACCGGCTTGCTGGGAACTACATCCGTTATGGCGACCCGAAGCCGCATGATGCCCGGACCGGGCTGCTCCACCAATGGATACCCACCCTTGAAGGCCTCCGCCATCGCCTGGTGGAAAGCGTCCTCCAGTTCCTTCAAATCGTCAGCATAGATACCCTTGTATAGCGCGTCATCCTCGAAATAAAAAGCCACCTCGTCCATCATGATTTTATCGTAAGACCTGAAATCAACTCCCTCTTTAAAATAGACAAAGTCGACGCCCCCCTTTGGTCCAGGGCTAAAGTACGGGTAATCTTTAAGAAATCCGGAAGGAGTGAAATGTTTTTCTTTTGCACACCCCGCAGCCGTCGTTAAGGCAAAACCGAGCATCAATACTAAAACCATCCTTAGTTCCGTTTTCATTTTCACCTTTCAGTCCTCCTTACCGAAATTGCCAACAATAACAATTTTTAACATACTGACAACAAGATTATGGAATTAATATAGCATAGGGTATGGCTTAAATCAAACCTTAAATTCAGTGAAGTTCCTCCATTTTTAGATGTGCTCCGGTAGAGAGAATGGTTTTCCCATCTGTCCTCTGTGGTTAATTATTCCGGGATTTTTGGTAGATCGCTAATCCTTGCGTAAGGTGAGTTAATTAAGATCTATTTATTTGCGAGGGGCGGGCCAAATCATTTACAATAAGTCACGCTATGTTCCCAAGAAATTTTATTCGATTAAAAAAATATGTTCTGGACTACCGCCGGCAGATTACAGTAGGGCTGGTATTTTTATTGCTCACAAATACTGTAAGCCTGATAGCTCCAATGCTCTTAAAATATGCCGTTGACAGCCTAAAAGGACCGG
>QIEW01000442.1 GCA_003230535.1 bacterium | reverse complement strand
CATGAATTGACCCGGGGTCAGCGGAAATAAATGGCGGTTATGCAGTGGATGGAACGGTGTTGAGCACCCCGTCAATCTCATCGCCGGTCAACACTTCCCGTTCCAGGAGAGCCTTGGAAAGAGCGTGTAGTTTATGTACATGCTTGCTCAGCAGATCTTTAGCCCGGTCGGCCCCATCAGTGACAATCCGGCGTATTTCATTATCGATCATGACAGCCGTCTGCTCGCTGTATTCCTTATGCTGGGCAAACTCCCGGCCTAAAAAAATCTGTTCATCCTTTTTCCCTAAAGTTATCGGCCCCATCTTTTCGCTCATCCCCCATTCACAGATCATCCGCCGCGCCAAATCAGTAGCCCGCGCGATATCATTTCCGGCGCCGGTCCGCATCTCCTTAAACACAACCTCTTCCGCCGCTCGACCCCCTAAAAGAATTGCAATATCATTTAAGAGATATTCTCGGGGATAGGTAAGTTTCTCATCTACCGGGAGCTGCTGGGTAACGCCAAGCGCCCTCCCTCTGGGAATAATAGTCACTTTATGGATCGGGTCGGTATCAGGAATAAGCTTGGCTACCAATACATGTCCCGCCTCGTGATAAGCAGTGTTGCGTTTATCGTCATCAGAGATAATCATGCTTTTGCGCTCGGCGCCCATGAGCACTTTATCTTTGGCGGTTTCAAAATCAGACATCTCAACACTTTCTTTAGAAAGCCGCGCCGCATGCAGCGCCGCCTCATTTACCAGGTTAGCCAAATCCGCCCCGGAAAACCCAGGGGTGCCTCTAGCTATTACCGATAAATCTACATTATCCGACAGCGGCACCTTTTTTGTATGAACCTTGACGATCCCCTCCCGGCCGCGAATATCGGGACGGCTGACAACCACCTGCCGATCAAATCGTCCCGGTCTGAGGAGAGCCGGATCCAACACATCCGGACGGTTGGTAGCCGCGATCATGATCACGCCCTCATTAGATTCAAACCCATCCAACTCAACCAGCAGCTGATTTAAGGTCTGCTCCCGCTCATCATGTCCCCCGCCTAGTCCTGCTCCTCTATGCCGACCAACAGCGTCAATCTCGTCTACGAAGATAATACAGGGGGCGCTCTTTTTCCCCTGTTCAAACAGGTCCCGCACTCGTGAAGCCCCAACCCCGACAAACATCTCCACAAAGTCTGAACCGCTGATACTGAAAAACGGCACCTCCGCTTCCCCGGCAATTGCCCGCGCCAACAATGTCTTTCCGGTGCCCGGGGGCCCCATAAGCATGACACCTTTAGGAATTTTCCCCCCCAATTTTTGAAACTTCTTGGGATTCTGTAAAAATTCAATAATTTCCCTTAGTTCTTCCTTCGCCTCATCAATCCCAGCCACATCTTCAAAAGTGACCTTAGGGCCATGATCGGCGGCAAGCTGCCTGGCCCGACTTTTGCCGAACGCCATCGCCCTACCTCCGCCTCCCTGCATCTGCCGCATAAGATAAAGCCAAATTCCAATAAATAAGATCAGCGGAAACCAGGATATCAACAGATTCATATACCAGGGGGATTCGTCCGGTGGTTTGGCATCGATAAGGACGCCTTTTTGTCTGATAATTTTTATCAAATCGGGATCATCGGGAGTATAGGTTCTAAATTCCTTTTCATCATGAAATGTCCCGCTAATATTGTTTTCCTGAATAGTCACTTTAGCTATATTACCCCTTTCCACCTGTTCAATAAATTCGCTAAAGATAATCTCTTTCTTCTGCGGCCCCGGTTGGTCGAACAAATTGAACACAAAAATGGTGATTAGGCCGATAATAATCCATAATGCTAAGTTTTTATAAAACGAATTCAACTCTTTTACCTCCTGATTTCAAGAGAGATTTTCTTCCCGCTCTCTTTTTTACTTAAACTAATTCAAGATATTGGTTTCAAACAAGTAAATAAACACATACTTTCTTTTCTAAGAATACCATAAACAGAGTTAACAGGGCAATAACTATATCTGTGGAGTTTTGAAGTATAACACAGCGTATCTTAGGTAATAAATAAGTATAATTGACCAATAATAATAAAGCAAATCATTATTTAGGAGATGTTCGGAGATAAATCACTCAAGTAGAGAAAAAAACGGTTTATTGACCTCCCTGCTTTCCTGGTGGACCCGAATAATTCGGGATCATAAACACGCTCCCGTTGGTCGCTTCCATAGCGGGAGTTTTCGGTAATTTGTATGAGCCATTTTGTTTTTTGA
>QIEW01000290.1 GCA_003230535.1 bacterium | reverse complement strand
AAGGTATTGTTGGCGGTTATAGAAGTGAAATCAGCGCTGAAACGATAAAGTATGTCGACAGCTACATTATGGATAGTTTGAACCAGTTCTATGAAAAATATCGGTACCGAACAATGATAACCTAAATCAGATGATAAACAAACTTATCAAAAAAGAGATGGATCGTTTCTTAGGACGCACGCGTTACTATCTTAACTCTTGCGGGAATAAGGGCGGCCCTAATATCTTCGGGAAAAGACTTAAGGCCGAATTGAAAAAGTCAGGTTGGATTTATAACTCAAAGGTTTTTGATTATAATTTAACTTTTATTTCGGGGAAATATTTTCCCGGAAAAGTTAACATTCTCCGGCTGGATAACTTGTATTTTGATATTGAAAACACCTCTGGAGACAATAACAAATTGAATGCGCCGATCAAAGAAGCCTACGATAAATTCGATAAAATAATCTTTCAAGGTGAATTCTCTCGAAAGATATTTTTTGCGTACTTCGGGGCTATCGACAAACCATACAGGATCATTTATAACGGTGTGCCCCGTTACTTTTCCCCTGAGGGCAAGAGATATAAGTATCCCTTTAGCAAAACCTTGATTTGCTCCTCCAAGTGGATTAAACCTAAGCGGCTTGGGGCTATTGTAGAAGGAGTCCGCAAGCTAAAGACACAAAATGTCGGTTTGGTTGTTTTGGGGGCCGGGGCTAAGGCGGAGTCCGGCGGGAATATTATTTGTCTGGGGAATATCCCCCCCCACAAGCTGCCTTATTATTTGCGGGGGGCAGACGCCTTTGTTCACCTGAGTTGGGTGGACTGTTGTCCCAATGTGGTGGTGGAGGCGCTGGCCTGTGGCCTGCCGGTTCTTTGCAGTCACAACGGGGGGACTAAAGAGTTGGTTGGTGATTCCGGTATTGTCTTAGAACTGGAAGAGACTTATAATTTACAAAAAATAGCCTTATTTAAACCGCCCATGCCAGATCCCAAGCTAGTAGCGCAAGGAATGGAAGATTTACTTTCCTGGGATAAACCTGTCTTTCGTCCCGATTTTTATTTGGATAACGTAGCTAGACAATACATAGACTTTATGCAGTCATGAATCCTAAGCTTACTGTATTGATGCCGGTTTATAACGGCGAGCGGTTTCTTAGTGATGCGATAGAGAGCATCCTTGGTCAGACCTATAAAGACTTCGAACTCCTGATCATAAACGACGGCTCCGCCGACCGCAGCCGTGAGATTATTCTATCCTATGATGATCCCAGAATTATATTGGTCGAGAACCAGCAGAACCAGGGGATTCCCCGGACAAGAAATATAGGTCTCAAATTGGCGCGGGGTAAATATGTGGCATGTATGGACGCAGATGATATTTCTATGCCGGATCGCCTTGAAAAACAGATAAAGTTTTTGGTGGATAACCCTGAAGTGGGTTTGGTAGCCGGTTGGATAGAAATAGTTGGAGAGGATAGAAAGCATTTAGGGTTTTGGCGAGTTGATAAGGCCAATAATACTCCGGAAGAAATATATTATACTTTACATTTCAGGAATTGCATCGCCCAATCTTCAGTATTATTTGACAAGGATATAGTCTTAAAGTGTGGTGGTTATGATGAACGTTTTACTAAAACAGAGGATTTTGAATTATGGCTCCGGTTAAGTAAAACGACCAAAGTCGCGAAAATAAAACAGGTTTTGGTGAAGCGGCGTGAGTATAATACGAATACATCCCTTAAATTAATCCAGGAACATAAACTGAATACAGAAAAATTATATTTCCTTAATTTCCCTGAATTTTTGACAGATAACAAAAGTAAAGAAATTTTATTGTTCATTAAAGACCTCAGCAGGGAACCAAAACCGGCCGAGCTTGGCGACCTATTAAAAGTATTCAATCAAATAAATGATAAAATCATCTTAGAGGCAAACCCCCATCTGCTAAGCATCAAAAAACTAAAAACATATTGCAGAATCAGAAAGAATCATTTTATTTTCAATTTTATCAAGAAAAACCTCTATACACGACAAAAATAACCGGAAGGGGTAGAAAAACGACTTGGGTGTGACTACTTTGGGACACCGTTAAGCTGCCTGCCGCTCTTCCGAATTCAGCGGGATATTAGCCAACTGAGCCTCTTGCAAAAGTGCCCCTGGCCTACCCCATATGGGTAGTGTTGGGGCCACTGCCCCAACATATAGTACGGATACCTTTTTTAAAATGACTTTTGCAAGAGGCTCAACTGTATCAGGAGCTGGTGTTCCAGAAGATGAGAGGTCATCATCAAGGCGTAAAGTTAAATGGGGCTCTGGATAACGCGCCTATTAACTCGAAAGCGCCCGGCTTGGTGAAGGCGGCCTGCCATTCATAGGCTCCCGGAGGAGTTGGAGCAGCAAAGGTATAGTTGTAAAAGATCTTCGGCCCCCAATCACTAACTGTCCAGGATTTAACTAGCGGCGCAGGAGTTTTACTTAAGGTATTATGATGGTAATAGCGATATTTGCCGCTGGGAAGGCGCAGACGGACATACAAGTCAACCGCCGCAGACTCGGCGCCGGCGGTTATAGTAAGACCCGCATTCATGGTATCCCCAGGGTGATAGGCGGGTGTTTCACCCTCCTGTAACCAGATGTCAACGGCAGGCGGGGCGGGGGCTGGTGCTACCGTTATATAATCTGCCGTTACTTTCGTATCCGAACCTCCCGGCCCGCTTACGGTCAAGCTCACCGTATAAGTCCCCGGCAATGTATAGGTATAGATGGGACTTTGCTCTGTGCTGTCTACTATAGCATCATTATTAAAATCCCACTCCCAACTGTCTATTACACCGGTGGACAGATCGGTAAAGCTGACTTCCAGCGGGGCGGATCCATCAGTAGGTGCGGCAGAAAAATCAGCTGCCGGCGGGTTAAAAATTAAGTGCAAGGCAGTAGCCGGATCGCCGAATAACATATAGGTTTTTACGTTGTCTCCGGAGATACCATAGTCACTATAGCCTTTGATTTTGGCGATGGTGCAGG
>QIEW01000203.1 GCA_003230535.1 bacterium | reverse complement strand
CCGTCTTTTTTGCCGGAGACGGCGTCCTTCGCCCCTTTTAGGGTCAGGTAACCCACTGAGTCCGCCCCCAAAAACCGGGAAATCTGTTTTACAGAATGTTTGGCGGCGATAAGCTCCCACCGGACGGGAGTATCAATCCCATAGAAACAAGGGTATTTGCTGGGAGGGGAACTGACCCGCATATGCACCTCCTTGGCGCCCGCTCTGCGGATCATACCCACAATCTTCCGGCTGGTAGTGCCCCGCACGATAGAGTCGTCAACCACAATCACTCTTTTCCCTGCTATTATTTGGCGAACAGCGTTCAGCTTTATCTTCACCCCAAAATTACGGATGGACTGCCTGGGTTCAATGAATGTTCGGCCTATATAATGGTTCCGGATAAGACCTTCCTCAAAAGGAATATTCGCCTCTTCCGCATAACCCAACGCAGCACACTTCCCCGAGTCGGGAACCGGCACCACAATATCGGCTTCCACCGGGTGCTCTCCGGCGAGCCGTCTGCCCAGAGCTTTCCTGGCCAGCATCACACTATAACCGTCGATACAGCTATCAGGCCGGGCAAAATAGATATACTCGAATATACATAACGCCTTGTGTTTCTTGGGAAATGGTTTATAGGATGAAACACCGTGCTCATCAATAACCACCATCTCTCCAGGTTCGATATCGCGCACAAAATCCGCCTCGATTAAGTCTAAAGCGCAGCTTTCCGATGACAAGACATAGGCCCCGTCTTTCATCCCTAAGCACAAGGGCCTGAACCCATACGGGTCTCGTACACCGATGAGTTTATGCTCGGCCAGGATCAGGAGAGTATAGGCCCCTCTTACCTTGAGGAGCGCCTCTGCTAATGCATCCGGAAAGTTCGGTTCCAAGGATATGGTCAGGAGGTTCATGATAATCTCAGTGTCCAGTGTGGTATAAAAAACCACGCCTTTTTCGACCAGTTCTCTCTTGAGGATATCGGTATTTACTAAATTGCCGTTATGTCCCAGAGCGACTGAAATTTTACCCCGGTAATCCGCTAACAAAGGCTGAAGGTTTGCATCTGAGCTCTCTCCCGTAGTAGAGTAGCGCACATGGCCGAGGGCTATATGTCCGGGGAGCGTATGGCGGAGTTCCGCCTCGCCGAATACATCGGCCACCAGTCCCATTCCCCGGTGCAGATGAAACTTCCGACCGTCAGAGGAGACAATTCCCGCTCCTTCCTGGCCTCGATGCTGGAGGGCATAAAGCCCCAGGTAGGTTAGGTTGGCCGCTTCAGCGTGCCCCCAAATCCCAAATACACCACATTTTTCTTTCAGTCCAAACGGCATAAATCGCTACTCCACCCGAATAATTCGGGATTTATAACACGCTCCCGCTGGTCGCTTCCATAGCGGGAGTTTTCGGTGGTTTTTTGTATGAGCCATTTTGTTTTTTGACCGTTATTTTGTAACTAGCTGTATTCAAATAACATCATCAATGTTTGCCGTGGATTTATGAATAATCCGGAATATTTGAGAATGCTGCTAACTTAATCTGGGTATGAGCGTTTGTTTATTCTTGCCATCATATATTAGACCGGTCTATTTTCCCATCCAGGAGGGGATTGCCTCCCGCCAAATTCGTTCCATCTCAGCAACAGAGAGCCGAAACAGGGGGGCTATCTCCAAAAACTCCCGAGTAACCTGCCCCATAAGCCGGCTGCTTACATTATGTTTTTCTGCCAACTCCTCAAACTCCCGTCGCTGCGTCTTTTTTACGGAAACTAAAATTCGACCGGGAGATTCGGAGAATAGCTCAATGTCCGGTCTGAAATTTTCGGGCAGGGTAATGCCGGCCCCTAAGATTGCGCCAGGATTTACCAAACAGCATTCCGCCACGGTCATGGCTAAACCGCCGTCCGATACATCATGTGCCGATTGCAGAAGCCGCCTCCCGGCTCCCTCCAGACAGCAATTCCAGAGCCGCCGCTCAGTCTCCAGATCCAAAGACGGCAACTTCCCTCTGAGTTTTTCCTCACCTAATGCGGAAAGATATTGCGCCCCCCCCAACTCCGGTCCGGTCTCCCCCAGGAGGAATATCAGATCACTCGGCCGCTTAAACCAGGGAGTAACCAGCCGATCCGCCTCATCCAGCAGCCCCGTTATCCCGATCACCGGTGTGGGATAGATGCTCTTTCCTTCGGTCTCATTATAGAAGCTTACATTCCCTCCGGTAACCGGAAGCGAAAAATAACGGCAGGCTTCCGCCATCCCCTCCACCGCCTCCTTAAACTGCCACATGACTTCCGGCCGCTCCGGGCTGCCGAAGTTCAGGCAGTTGGTGATGGCCAGCGGCCTGGCGCCGGTGCACACCAAGTTCCGGGCGGCTTCTACGACCGCCATCCGGGCGCCAAGGCGCGGGTTCAGGTAACAGCAGCGGGAATTGCCGTCCACTGTCATGGCCAAGGCTTTGCGGGTACCTTTAATCCGCAGCACCGCCGCATCAGCTCCGGGCAGAAGCGCCGTATTGGTGCGTACCATGTGGTCATATTGCCCATAAACCCACTCTTTATTGGCCAGTGTAGGTAAGGAAAGCAATTCCAACAATATCTGACCGTAGTTTTGAGGTTCCGGGGGCAGCGTATCCTGTGGGGATATTCGAGCGAGATAACCCGGTTTACGGAAGGGCCGATGATAGAGGGGAGCCTCATCGGTGAGAGCCGCTACCGGCACTTTAGCCACGGTATCCCCATCATGGCTTACCTTAAAGTATCCATCGGAAGTTACTTGGCCTACTATAGCACAATCCAAATCCCATTTATGAAAAATTTCGGCTACTTTATCTTCGGCGCCTTTATTTACTACCAGGAGCATCCGTTCCTGGGATTCGGAGAGCATCAACTCATAAGGAGTCATACCCTGCTCGCGCCGAGGCACCCGGCACAAGTCCAGCACAAGTCCAGCCCCCCCCCGGCTGGCCATCTCCACCGAAGAACAGGTTAGCCCGGCGGCCCCCATATCCTGGATGCCTATTACATGCCCGGATTTCATAAGCTCCAGGCAGGCCTCCAACAGCAACTTTTCGGTAAACGGATCGCCTACCTGCACGGTAGGACGTCTTGATGCGGAGGTCTCATCAAACTCTTCGGAGGCCATGGTAGCCCCATGGATCCCGTCCCGACCGGTCTTGGAACCCACATAAATCACCGGGTTCCCATAACCGCTGGCTTTGCCTAAAAAAATCCTGTCCCGGCGGGCAATCCCCAAACAAAAGACGTTTACTAAGGGATTCAGGCTGTAGACGGGATCAAAATGGACATCTCCTCCAACGGTAGGCACCCCCATACAGTTGCCGTAACCGGCTATTCCGGCTACTACCTGGCCGAACAGATAGCGATTTTTCGGTTCAGTCAGAGGGCCGAACCAAAGAGAATCCAGCAGCGCTATGGGCCTGGCTCCCATAGTGAAAATGTCCCGGATGATTCCCCCCACTCCGGTAGCCGCCCCCTGATAGGGCTCGATAAATGACGGATGATTGTGGCTCTCAATCTTGAATACGGCTGCCTGGCCGTCGCCTATATCTATGACGCCGGCATTTTCACCCGGACCCTGAACGACACACGGACCTGTGGTAGGCAACTCCTTCAGGTATGGCCGGGAACTCTTGTAGCTGCAATG
>QIEW01000320.1 GCA_003230535.1 bacterium | reverse complement strand
AACCTGAGTTTTCCATTTGGGGCATTCCTTAGCAACTAAGTGTATGTATACACAGGGTATATGGTTTTACTTAGTGTAAGGTAACCAGCTTTTCAATTTCTTCCAGATTGAATAGTTCATACAGCTTTTCCTGCACGGAACTTCTCTGTGTTATCTTCCGCTCGGCTCTTCCTCCCTTATATATCATAATCACCTCCTTAAGATCCGAAAGTTCCTCCTCCGAGCACCTGGGCGCTCATTTCAATACCGGCCTGGCAGGCTTTGTATTGCACCAATCTGAGAAGGACATAACTCATCACGCAGCCAGAAGATGTAAGCCCTGATTTTACTGTCCGTCCAGTGGCGCAAGGGACGGATGCGGATGAGCTCCGGAGCTTTCATGGTTTTGAAGGCGTCTTCGATCACGTCCTTTTCCTTGTACTGCGAGATGACCCATCCGGTTTCGGCCTCGGTCCTGGAGGTGAACAGGAGGTTTTTGCCGAATCTCTTTTTCCTTTCCTCAATCTCGGTTTTGTTAAGTTCCAATACCAACCCGCTTTCGTTCACGCTTACGGTAAGGAAGTTTTTATAGCGGCTCCCCTCGCGAAGAGTTTTCAGGCCGGATGTCAGACTGCGGGGTCTCTTTTTGTAGGAGTCGGATTTTTCCTGCAAGCGGATTTGGAGCTTTTCCACACCCCTCATCAGCGTATGAACTTGTTTGCGGAAAAGTTTGGGGTTGTAGGTCATGACCAGCAGACACTCCCGACCCATTATGGTTTTTTTGCAGCGCAGCGTTTTGAGGTTCCCAAAGGTTGGATTATATTGCTCAACGGGCACGTTCAAGAGATCTTCGTGTTGAGAAGGAACCAGGCTGCCTACCCACTCAAGCTTACCGTTCAAGAACTCAAAGGTCTCTTTTTTATTATTACCTTTGTCCGGTACCAGCGCCATCTCCTCCACCTTGTCGAACGAATTCTGGATCGACTTGAGCAAATCGCCGGCGATAGTGTTGAAGGTGCTGGCATCCTGGCTGTTGCCGCGATAAACCCGGTGGTAAAAAGGAACTCCCAATTCGCCGCTGTCCACCGCCATAGCCAGACCCACCTGGCGAAGATGCAGTCCGTGACTGTGATGGTGCGAGTCCTTGTTGTGCCCCGTCCGGGCCAGTTCGGAGGCCTGGGTGGCCTCAAAGAAGGTAAAGAAGTTGGTAGTATCGTAAAACAGCGAGCGTGCAGGTTCATTAAACAGCGGCTTTAGTTTCCGGAAAATATCCTCTTCTATCTTATGATAAACTCGTAAAAAGTCAGAAAATGTCGTTTTTTGTCATTGCGAGTGAAGCGAAGCAATCTCTACCTAGTTGATTATACGACAGATTGCTTCGTCGCTTTGCTCCTCGCAATGACCGCCCCAGACTTTTTACGAGACCATCATCTTATGGAACACCTCATCATCCAGGCCGCAAAACAGAGGGGTTTCCTTCCTTGTGGTCTGTGAGCATCCCCTGTTGCCGCCTCCTCTTTCCCTGTTCCTTTTCGCTGATTATATCGTCGGTAACGTAAAGGAAGTTTTTGCTGGTAAATTTGCGGGGGTTGAATCCCAACAAATTCGGCAAAATAGTCTTGGCCGTCCAGCGCGGCATCTGGTTTTTGCTGGCGGCAGACTCCAGGCGATTCAAAATAGTAACCAGGAAAAAGACCCAGCGCGGCATCCCATATCTTTCGCCCACAATATGGGTTTTCAATGCTTCTGTCATCCCGTCTCAGCCGCCGTCTGATAGGCGGCCGCTAATAACCCGAAGGCGTGGTGTTCGATAGAGACCGGACCTTGGGCGCTTATTTTCCATGACAAAATGGTTTGGGCATCCCCCAGATAGATGGTTTTGGTACGAACCTGGCTTTGTCCTGAGTTTTTATATTTACCATGAGCTTCTGGATCGACTTTTTCCCGATAGGATTCCTGATAATAATAGTACGTTTTCCCCTTGATCTGCTTGGGATAAATTCGTCCTGGCATAAGGTGCCTCCGGCGACAAGATTAATTGGGTCACGGTAGATAACATTACAATAACACATAATATGCTTAATTACAAGGAGAATATAGCATTATTGGTTAACATTACACTAACTGGCGCAAAAAATCCCCTGATTACCGATACTTAGCAGTAATCAGGGAACTAAATTGGAAAACTCAGGTCTAAAGGCAAGAACATCACGAATATATTTGCGGATGGCGGAGAATGAAGCATGAGCGGACGCATTTCATGTAAGCGGCTTGCGCCCCTCATGCGTGGAGCG
>QIEW01000079.1 GCA_003230535.1 bacterium | reverse complement strand
ACACGCTTGGCCGCCAAGTAATGTCCAAACTCATGAACGGTAATCAGCACCCCTAATACTAAAATAAAAGCAAAAACAGTAATTAAAATATTAATCATCCCTAACCTTCCAAATGTAATTCCACAAAACAATTATACTCAATAAGTCCATAAACGGTGATTTTGTGCAGTCAGGTCCTCAGACCTGACTGCGGTTTTAGCCAGGTGTCAGATTTTCTGAATCTGACACCACAAAATCCTTGAATTGCTCCTTGCTCCGTAAATCTGTCACTGACAACAAATCACAGTTTGTGAGCTTTTAAAGTATAGAAGCCGTTTTTCCCTGCTCAAACTAATCATCAGCTAATCAAGCCTGACACCAGATTTTGCCTTGCCGGAATTGTTGTTAAGTTACAATAACATATTGGTTAATGTGGGGTAACCAGAAGTTCTTGAGCTATGGACCTCGCCCATTGGTCAGCCTCATAGGCGTCATCCACCGTAAGTAACGGCTTAGGTTGATGTTGCTCCATCGCGCATCTGGCCAGATAAGGAATATCGGTAAGGGCTATTTCGTCTTTTAAAAAAGCCCCTACCGCTACTTCATTAGCTGCATTTAATACTGCCGGCATGGTGCCTCCCGCCTTAGCCGCTTCATAGGCGTAACCTAAACAAGGAAACCGCTCCAGATCAGGTTGGCTGAATGTTAATGAGCCCACCCGGGTTAAATCCAGAGGAGGTAAAACACCATCCCAGCGCTCCGGGTAGGAAAGGGCGTATAGAATTGGTAACCGCATATCAGGAATTCCCAACTGAGCCATAACCGAACCATCCCGCATCTCTACCATGGAGTGGATAATGCTTTGCGGGTGAATAAGCACATCTATTTTATCAATTGGCTGCCCAAAAAACCAGTGGGCTTCCAATACTTCCAGCCCTTTGTTCATCAGGGTAGCCGAGTCTACGCTGATTTTCTTCCCCATTTGCCAGGTAGGATGTGATAAGGCTTGTTTTTTAGTGACTTGCTGAAGCTCGGTTAGGCTTAGTTTTGCCAGAGGGCCTCCCGAGGCGGTGAGTATCAGACGTTTTACGTCCGCTGGATTTACTCCCTGCAAACATTGGAATATAGCGCTATGCTCGCTGTCAACAGGCAGTATCTTAACGCCGGCAGCCGCCGCCTCAGCCACCAGAATTTCGCCGGCCATCACCACGATTTCCTTGTTTGCTAAGGCAATATCCGTGCCTTCCCTAATCGCCGCCAGCGTTGGTCGCAGACCCGCCGCGCCCACTACAGCCGATACCAGCAGATCTAAATCGGGCGCCGTGGCTACAGAAGTTAATCCCTCTTCTGCACAGTTGATTTGAATAGGGATTCCCGATAGTCTTTTCCTTAGTTTTTCAGCCAAAACCTCATCTTTTAAGGAAGCTGTCCGGGGCTTAAAACGGCGGCATTGCTCTTCCAGTAATTCCAGGTTGGCGCCTGCCGCTAAACCCACCACTTCAAACCTGCCAGGGTAAGCTCCAATTACTTCCAAAGCGCTTTTCCCAATGGAACCGGTGGAACCTAAAACAGAGACTCTTTTCTTCATCTTTATGCTTATCCCTAGAACCTCTTGCAAAAGTGCCAGGGCGGTGGCCCTGGCCTACCCCATACGGGTAGTGTTGGGGCCACTGCCCCGACATATAGTATGACCAACTTTTTTAAAATGACTTTTGCAAGAGGCTCCCAAATCAGGGTAAAATAAACAAAATTTAGCATAAACCTTCCTGCCATGTTATTATACCCAGAAGAAGCTTATAAAGCAAACTCATAACCCTGAAGGGTAGGGAACAATTTTAGGAAAATTATCATTTCCGCGCAAGTCGTAATCCATAAAATTCAACAAAATAAGTTGATTTATGCTGTTACAGGAATAACACGAAAATTTACTTTAAACCTAAATTGCTTATTGGTTGCCATTTTCAAAACTGTCCCTGACTCAAAGCCCCAGATCCACCGTCAAAAGTAGGTTTGCCTTGGTGTATCAGCCATATAAGCGTAAATTAATTTCACCAATTTGGTGCAGCAAAGTCCACCAAACCACTTTGCTATTCAGGTGGATACAAAATTAGGCGGTGGATATAGGCTGGGCTGTCATCTTGACTTGAAAAAACAGCTATGTTATGGTTAGCAGTCGATTTATCAGGGATGTAAATAGTATAAAAAGGAGCCTCTTGCAAAAGTGCCAGGGCGGTGGCCATGGCCTACCCTATACGGGTAGTGTTGGGGCCACTGCCCCAACATATAGTATGGCTAA
>QIEW01000325.1 GCA_003230535.1 bacterium | reverse complement strand
CACTTGTTCGAGCCATATTTACGATCCTCCACTGTTTTATTGTGATAACAGTAGTATAGCATAAATATTAGCTTAAGTGAACCGTATTGGGTTTAAGCCGGGATCAACTGACACCAGAGAAATAAAAACGGGATAAGAGGGTTCCCATAACCCTTAAGTAAGCCCTGAAATGCCCTCAAAATACCTCCAACCCAAATAGGCGGTGGATTTTGGCAACACAAAAGTATTGCACAACAGTCATTTGTATGATATAGTAAGTAAGAAGTATATAGGAGTAAAAACCCTATGCTTTAGATGGGGGCTTTAACAGCCCCTATTTTAATGAGTTGACACATTAGTACTGCCGGAGGCTTAATTTGTGCTTTCTGCTTTAGAGGATAGGCTTCGGGGGTTGGTGGACCCTATAGTAGATGCTGAAGAGCTGGAGCTGGTATCGCTAGAGTTAAAAAAGGGGGGACGGCGTTGGTTGCTAAGGATCTACATCGACCGGGAGGGTGGGGTCAGCCACAAACATTGTGAGCAAATAAGCAAATTAGTGGGAATAGCTTTGGAGGTGGAGGAGCTAATCCCCCATGGATATATCCTGGAGGTTTCTTCGCCGGGCCTGGACAGGCCGCTTACAAAAAGGGAGGATTTTAGTCGTTTTAAAGGGAGACTGGCCCGGCTTGTTTTACAGACGCCTTACCAGGGGGCCGCGTTATTGCGCGGCCGTCTCCTCCAGTCTGAGGGAGAAACAATAACCATAGAACATGAAGGTCAACCAGTAAGCGTGGATTATAAGAATATTGTACGTGCTCGGTTGGAGGTAGAATTTCCAAAGAGGGCTAAATAGATTCATTCGAGCCTCTTGCAAAACCGTATTCAGATTGTCGTTCCAGCAAAAGCGGGAATCTATAAGTTGCTGATTTTGCGCAATTTGGATTCCCGGTAAAATCACTCGGGAATGACTTTTTGGAGGCTTTTGCGAGAACCTCATTCGTTAATGATTTGCCATTTTAAGGAATAATTTATGAGTCAAGAGTTAATTCGGCTGATAGACCAGATAAGTAGAGATAAAGGTATTGAGAAGGAAGTTCTGATTGAGGCTATAGAATCGGCGGTTCTTTCTGCTTCCAGACGGTACTTTCAAGAAGTTCACCATCTAATCGCCCGTCTAAACCGCTCCAGTGGCACTATGGAATTTTTCCAGGTTAAAAAGGAGGCTGCTGAGGAACAGGATCAACCCGCCTCATCCCAGTCCGAAGCTCCCCCAACAGACCAGGAAGCCCCAGAAGAAATCCCTGTCGAGTTGAAAGTTGATGCCAGGGAATTTGGGCGGATTGCCGCTCATACTGCAAAACAAATAATCATGCAGCGAGTAAGGGAAGCTGAACGCGACCAAATTTATCGAGAATACAAAGAACGCGAAGGAGAACTGGTAAGCGGCGTCATTCAGCGGGTAGAAGGCCGGGATTTTATGATAGATCTAGGACGCATCGAAGCAATCTTGCCTTATCGGGAGCAGGTCCCGTGGGAGAAATATCAGCGTAAAAACAGGATCCGCGCTTATATGCTGGAAGTCATTAAGTCAGGTCGGGGACCGCAGGTAATCCTTTCTCGATCGCATCCTGATTTTGTGCTCCGGCTCTTTGAACTGGAGGTCCCTGAGATTACCGAGGGGATTTTAGAGATCAAAGGAGTGGTCCGAGAGGCCGGACGACGCACTAAAATTGCTGTTCAATCAAACGATTCCAAGGTGGATCCCGTAGGAACTTGCGTAGGCGTAAAAGGGTCCAGGGTGCAAAATGTTCTCCGGGAACTAGAAAACGAAAAAATCGACATTATCCGTTGGGTGGAAGATCCTGACACTTATGTCTGCCATGCCCTGAGTCCGGCGAAAATCAAAAGTATCCGGCAAACAGATCCCGGGACCATGGAAGTGGTCGTAGCTACCGACCAGCTTTCTTTGGCTATCGGGAAAAAAGGCCAAAATGTTCGTCTTGCCTCCAAGCTCACCGGCTGGAAGATTGATATTCGGGAGGCAGGCGGCGCGCCTCCTGCCGAGGGTGAGGAAATTCCCGCAGAAGGCGAGTAGTTTCCGCCAAAAATAAGGATCGCCCCTAAGAAGTCGTATGTGTAAATAACTCATCGGTTCCGATCTTCGATCTTTCGGCTGGTTCTCAAGCCGAAAGCGCTAAGAGCAGCGGCGCCCTGCTTTGGTTTCGGCCTGAGACAGGCCGACTACTTATGTTGTTTTGTCAACTAAAAATGGTTCAAGAAAAATAAAATTGAATCATG
>QIEW01000389.1 GCA_003230535.1 bacterium | reverse complement strand
GATCAAAAAGCAATCTCAGAGCAAGCCGCCGCGTGGTCCAAAGATATCCGGGATGTGCGTATTTTCGGGAAGTCGTTGCGCTTTTCTAATTTGATCCACCCTTTGTTTACAGACCAAGAGCAGAATTGGTGTTTCAGTTGTAACCAAGCGACTGTCGTAGTAAAGGGGGTTTGTTCTTGTGGATCACACGATACGATCCCCTACAACCACGTCGTTAATGAAGCGATAGATCCAGCGCTTCCCGTCATATTCGGGATGGATCCTCACCCCCGTAAACCGCACATGTACGCATGGTACCAGATTGACGCTAAGGATGATTTTGTTCAAATATTTGAAGATGAATTGGCTGAAGATATTCCCGCCACTAAAAGGCGGATAGAGGAGATAGAAAACGATTTAGGGCTGTGGGTGGTTAAGCGGTTTATTGATCCTAATATGGCACGCAGTCCTTCCGGTACTCGCCGGGAAATTACGTGGCAAGATGAGTTTTCTAATGAGGGATTGTGGTTTGACTTGGCTTCAACCTCCGACACGGGGCGGTCCAGGGTGAATGAGTATTTAAAACCGGATAAATACACCCTTTTACCCAGATTA
Organism: bacterium; assembly: GCA_003230535.1. Classification (GTDB taxonomy): domain Bacteria; phylum SZUA-182; class SZUA-182; order SZUA-191; family SZUA-191; genus SZUA-191. The sequence goes on along the minus strand of QIEW01000389.1, from coordinate 1,689 downwards.
CGGGTGCGCTCAGTATGTGCTAAGACTATACTCCAGTTCAAGCGGTACGTTTGGGACGACCACAAGTTACGCGCGGAGAAGGAACTGAAGCAGTTAGCTAAGCCTAAACACGATGATTACCCGACTTTATTTAAGTATTTAATGAATTTTGACATTAGTTTTTCGGGCATGACGCAAGGCGCTCCAGTTATTAAGCGATTTTCATCCAGGAGAGATAATTATGGCGAAACACGATTTCAGCAAGAGTCAGCCAACCGCTTCGCTCGGTTCGGGAAAGGGCGGTTTGGCTAAGGGTGCGGCGGATACTATTAGGCTTCGGCAACGATACCAGAGTGAAAGGATTGAAATGGTGACTTCAGGAGAACAAGTTCTATCTTTTGAAGAATGGTTATCTAAAAAAGGGCTTCGCTCTATGGTGGATATTTAACGATGAGTACGGTATTTATTTGTGACGGAGGCTGCGGAAAAACGGTAGCCGACAAAACTGAGTTTTCCGATAGAGGAATAGTTGATGTAAAAAGTTACTGCGGGGATTGTATTGGCGAGGTGGATATTTTTATAGAAAAAATGAGCCTCGCGCATACCAAGCACGCTGGAGCACTATCAGATGAAATAGGTGATTTGAGTGCAGCTTGGCTAAAAGAGCATACCCCCGGCGGAGAGCTACCCGATGCTGGAACATAAGTTAGCGGGGTGCTGTACTCTTTGCGATAAACCGGTATTTAATATTATAAAAAAATATCCTAATAATCATTTGTTAGCCGGTGAACCAAGAACAGTAGGGGAGCCCCTGGCGACTGCGATGCGGCTTACCTTGCTGCTTAGTGGTGGGGAGAACATGGATTTAACTTTTTGTTCAGATTGTGACGTAAGCCCGGATACTTTCCCCGCTATTTGGAAAAAAGTAATGGGTTCTTTTAAAAGAGAATTGGATCCGGTGTATGTGAAGGCTTTAAATCCATCCTTTATTTCTACGCCCGAGCAAATGGCTTTTCGGAGAAAAACAATCAGAGATTTTGTTTTTAATTTACCGCTGTTTATTTTAAGTAAAGAAAAGTGGAGCGAAATATATGCCAAGTCTAATTGAAAAAGCAAAAATACGTACCACTCGACTGCGAAAAAGTTTTTTTAAGTTAGACTCAGAAGAGATAAGTACTCGCCTTAGTGGGTTTTACAAGACTGATAGCACCGACCGGTCGATAGATACCGATGCCCGGCTTCAGCGTTTAGCTAAGTTCAGAGGATGGACTGAAGGTAGAGACTGGATTGGCTCGGAAACTTCAGATGCTTCCATCCCCGACATGATGACTTCCTCTTTACGGGTGCAAGACACCCTACACAATGCGGTAATGACAACCAGACCAGTAGTGACTTCAAAAGCACTAAGCCCCGCTAATAAAATAAAACAGAGCAAGATAGATTCTCTTATAGATTATCAGATTTTTACTGAGCAAAATGGGGAGAAGATGGTCGAGGAGCTGGCGGAGTGTTTTGTTAATGACGGGGATTTCACTGTCTTTATTCCTTGGGTTAAAGAGAAAAGAAAAATAGTGGACTTACGAGTCTATACTCCTATCCCCCCTGAAGTGCTTCCGGTTGTGATGTTTAGGGAGATAATGCAAAAAGAATTTCCGGAGGACGAAGTAACCCAGTTACAAGACGGCTGGGATTGGCAGGTCAAAGAGGCCA
>QIEW01000164.1 GCA_003230535.1 bacterium | reverse complement strand
AACTCGCGGGGACAGAGCCTCTCTTCCACTACGCCGCCGCAGTAGAAACAATCACTATATTTTTTCCCCATAGTCGTTACCCTCTGTGTTATTTACCTCATCTTTTTCCCGGTAGCTAGGATATAACCGCAAAAATTGGTGGGGCGAGCTTCCCGGAGCATTTTTTCTGAGAAGAAATGCACCTCTATATCCTCGTCACACCTTCGCCTTACCTCAGAAAACAGCTTTGCCTTGCCTTCCAGGTCAAGTTTTTCCACCTCAGGGGAAAAGACGGCCAAGTCTATGTCACTATACTTGTGCGGATTACCTTGGGCATAGGAGCCGAAAAGCACCGCTTCGGTGATAGTTATCTTCTTTGACAAGTAATCCAGGGTCTTCTTGATAGCTTGGTTAACATCGTGTTCCATGATTTTTCAGCCTATCCTTCCTCTGCTCACTTAGCATAGCATAGGCTTTCCACTTCGGCCAACAGTTGATCATCGGTAAAGCCTTTCAGGCTGATAACCGCAGGCAGACAAGTAGCCGCACACAACCCGCAGCCTTGGCAGAGGGCCGGATTTACGCGGGCTACCCTGCTTCCATCCCGCAAGGTTTCCTCCTCTATCGCTTTAAACGGGCAGACCTGGAGGCAGCGGAAGCAACCCACGCAACGCCTGGCGTCTACCAGGGCTACTTGCGGGCTGGTTTCCAACTTATCCATGCTGAACAGACCCATCACTTTGCTGGCGGCGCTGCTGGCTTGAGCCACCGTCAGCGGTATATCCTTCGGGCCCTGGCAGACTCCGGCAATAAAAATTCCCGGGGTGCTGCTCTCCACAGGCCGCAGCTTGGGGTGGCTTTCGGTAAAAAAGCCGTAAGCGTCGTGGGAGATATTAAGCTTTTTAGCCAGATCAATCGCGCCTGTTGCGGAAGTCATGCCAACGGCCAGCACTACCAAATCAGCTTCCAGCTCTACCGGATCACCCAGGAGAGTATCAGCCCCTTGAAGTACTATCCGGCCATTGCGGGAAAACATTTTTGAGACCCGGCCGCGCACATAGATCGCTCCATATTGCTCCTGGGCCCGGCGGACAAACTCCTCGTACATCTTCCCCGTAGCCCGGATGTCCATATAAAATACGAAGACCTTTGAATCGGGAATATGCTCTTTAGTGAGCATGGTATATTTGGCGGTATACATGCAACACACTGATGAGCAGTAAGGCCGGCCCCGGGCCTCATCCCGGGAGCCGACGCAGGCGATGATCGCCACCACCTTGGGCGGTTTATTATCCGAGGGGCGGAGGATATGCCCGCCGGTAGGCCCGCTGGCAGAGAGAATCCGCTCATACTGCAAGCTGCTGATCACATCCTTATATTTTCCATAGCCATATTCGCCATACATCGTCCAATCTACCAGAGAATAACCGGTAGCGGCCACGATCGCGCCGAATTTTTCCTGGATTAACTCATCTTCCTGCTGATAGTCTATCGCTCCCGCCGGACAAATCTTTTGGCACAGACCACACTTGCCCCGTAAAAGATAAGTGCAATAATCCTTATCAATTACCGGCTTATATGGTACCGCCTGAGGAAAAGGAATATAGATAGCCCTGCGGCGCCCCAGATTTAGGTTGAACTCATCCGGCGTTTTAATCGGACATCGATATGTACATTCGCCGCAACCGGTACATTTAGTAGTATCTACGTAACGGGCTTTTTTCCGGATAGTTACCTCGAAATTTCCCACAAAACCGGAAACATCCTCTATTTCACTCCAGGTATAAAGTGTAATACGCGGATGTGAACCGACCTCCGCCATTTTAGGGGATAAAATACAAGCGGAGCAATCCAGAGTGGGGAAAATTTTATCCATACGCGCCATGTTCCCCCCGATAGATGAGCGCCGCTCCACTATAGTCACCTCATAGCCGGCATCCGCCATATCCAAAGCCGCCTGAATACCGCCAATGCCGCCGCCGATTACCAGACCCCGCTTGGTCATATCAATAGTAGAGGGGTAAAGCGGCTGACGGCGAGCCGCCGCCGCAACAGCCATTGATACCAACTCTATGGCCTTATGCGTGGCAGCCTCACGATCCTCATGTATCCAGGAACAATGCTCCCGCTGGCTATCTCCAACAAATATGGATTTAAACCCGTCCGCACCAGGAGCCGCTGGAATGTAGCCTCATGAATACGAGGAGAGCAGGCGCCAATGACCACTTTGTCCAGGTTTTTGGCGGTTATGGCTTCCCCAATAGCATGTTGGCCGGGTTCTGAGCAGAGATGACTTAAGGTAGCGGCATATACCACCTTAGGCCGCCTCCAGGCCGCCTCCACCACCCGATTTACATCCACCATCCCTGAGATATTGTTGCCGCACTGACAAATAAATACGCCTATCTTCACAACTATTTATCCTTAATTTACTAAGGTTGATAAACCAGACTTTAGACTATATTAGAGAGGTGTCTATATGGACTCGCTGGTTTCGCACCTCTTCCACTAATCCCATGTCTCCCTCTCCCTGCGGACATATTCCTGTGCGTCAACACCCCTCCACACATCTCCCCCTAACCCTTCCAGATCCATAATACTATGCCTTACTTTTTTTTTGGCGATTGTCCCCTTCAGTTGGGCAGAGATTATCTCTACCAAATTTAGCTGTTCCTTCGGTTTTAACCTCTTTACTCCTTCAACATAGTCATTATAAGTAAGTTGCCGCTTTCTTGTAACCATTGACTTGCTCCTTCTGTTGATTAAACCTTGTGCTGTCAGGTCCTGGAGACCTGATTGCTATTCAGGGAGTGTCAGATTTGAGAATCTGACACCATGGAAAACACACTGTTAGTCACCGTTTCGGCATTCAATTTGGACATTACTTTACTTTCTCCCAAGTAAGGACTTGAATATTTTTTTCAATACCGAATCCATTTTAAATACTGGTAGCGAAGTGTCAGCAATAAACCTATATTGGCACTTAGGACATTTGGCAGTAAAATGAGCTTTATCCTTAGGAAGTCTCAGCTTAGTACCATCATTTCGACAGGTTACAATAGTGAACATATCAGAACTCGGCTTTGGAAAGGGATTTTCAACTGCTTGAATAAACTCACACAATTTTGCAACGCTATCTTGATATCGCTTTGTTTCGGACGAGTAGTCACTCACCTCTGAAACTAATTTTGTTATGGTTTGTTCTAGCTGTGTTGTGCTGAGAAATTTTAGGGACGGGTCATATTCGTTATCATCTACCATCTTTTGTGACTCTAGAAGCAGCTCCATAAGCCTCTTGTGTATTTTTTCCAAAAAATCCTCAACAATACTCACACACGCTCCTTGAATATATAAAAGATTCTTATCAACATTAAATAGACTCAATTGAGTATCGAAAATTACAGACTGCAGATTCCCCACCAATTCTTTTCTTACATTGGGTTTATGGAAACGACTATTAAAATAATTTCCATAATGTCTGTTACATTCATGTAAGGATTGGATTGCGTCGGTGGATAATCCTCGTTCATACTCGGTTGAAGGAATCCTGCGCATAGCGCAAACTAAACGGTAAACAAAAGCAAGTTGGGTGCGATCGAGATATCCTACCTTTAACGTTTCCGTAATCGTTCTGATAGGGTTGGTACCATTTGAGATTGAAACAACAGTTTCATCTTGTTCTTGGTGAACATTTTGGCATTCACAACCGTTAAGCATTAGCTTACCAAGACCTAAAAATATTGTAGTGATGTCTGTAAGCACCTCATTTTCATATTCATGAGTAGGCCCTATTCCACATGAAACGCCATTAATGTGCAGATACTTATGAGCAATTTCGTGTGCCAAAGTTGCTAGCACAGCCTCCTCAAACTTCGATGTATCCTCTGAGATTTCTACAAAAACCTCATTTTCACCATATTTAAGTTCTACATGCCCGCCGACCTTCTCTTTCAGCTTGACCTTGGCAATAATAAAGGTAAGACCATGTAAACCTATAAACTCTGCAATTTTCTTCGCTGCAGTTTGAATTGCAATAATATCTTTTGAGTTCAGTGGGAAAGGTTCAAGTATTTGGTAATTTGTCTTGGCTCCACACTGTTTCTCAAGTAGTATAATCTTTTTGATATAGTCTTCAACAAATACTTGTGACATATGTTTTTTGTGCTGTCAGGTCTTCAGACCTGACAGCCATCCTTCAAACCTGTCTTCTCCAGGGCTTTGACTCTATTTACGGCCGGAAGCCCTCGGCAATTTACTCATACCGCCACAAGTAAAGCGTCAAATTGTTCTTCGGGAACAGGGAGGTTATCCTCCTTCAACGCCGTCACATATCCTTGAATCGCTTCCCGGATATTGGCAATGGCTTCCGTTTTTGTCTTGCCCTGACTAACGCAACCGGGGAGGCTGGGACATTCAGCTACCCAATAGCTGT
>QIEW01000277.1 GCA_003230535.1 bacterium | reverse complement strand
CCGCCACCCGGGAAACGCAAATACCGTCAATCTCTTCATCCCCCAAGGGCTGAGAGCTTCTATTCCAACCCAGCACATCCACGGCATAGCCCCCCTCGATAAGGGAGTGCGCTTCACTGTGAATACGGGGATAGCGTCCCTGATTAGGCAAAAAACTCTGAGAGAGAAGTTTTAGTACCCGCCGCTGCATACACACCATAAATAACCAGGTAGAACCTGGAGCCATTAAGTTCGATCTTTCGGCTTGTCTCAAGCCGAAAGCGCTAAGGGCAAGGGCACCCTGTTGAGTTTCGGCCTGAGACAGGCCGAAACATCTATAAAATGATGAGTTAATTGTTCACAGTTACTTAAATGGCGACAGGTTCAGGAAACCTGCTACCCATTCAGCCTGTCGGGTTTGAGAACCCGACAGCACACAAAAAACAGGAATCCGGAACCTTAAGCCAACAACATTTACAGGGACACCTTACCCTTGCATCCGCCCCCAGGGCGCTTTGCTCCTTTTCTCAATCAATATAACCCAACGCCCGCAGTCGTTGGCGGATCTTCTCCTCTTCCTCGGCGGAATATCCCTGATCCTGATGCTCGCGGCTATCATTAGCGGCGGCAGTATAAGTCACTTCACCCCCGTCTTCGCCAAATAGCTCGCTCAGTACCCGGCCATCCATATCTTCAGGTATCGGTTGTCCCAGCGCTTGAAGGACAGTAGGTGCGATATCCTCCAGCCTTACCCCGCTGATCTCCCGCCCGGGATTTACTTCACGGCCTGGTTGATAGGCAATGAAGATTCCCTCCGGCCGGTGATCGCCGCTGATCGCCCGCTGCTCTTGGGTAGGAAAGTCGGGGTGGCAGGCTGGCTTGCCCGGACTTTGTAAACCCCATATAGGTTCGGAAAAACGCCAGCGAATAAGCAGATCGGGAGCCTTAGCTACATAATGGCCGGAATAAATCTCCTCCCGGCGCCAAACCTTATCCACCACTTTGTGGCCGGTGCGGACATCCCGAACCTCAAGCAGGCGCCCGATAATATGATCCCGCAAGGGTTCATACTCCTCCGGAGAGACTACTCCCTGTGGGTCGCGTCCCTTGACATTAAGATAGATAGTTTCTCGCACATTATCGGCAAAGGCTTTAGTATTAGCCCAATCTAACCGGGAGAAGAACAGTTGGGATTGGACCCGGTCGCGCAAGGGGCTGAACAGGCGGACGAGCTGCTCTTTCGACTTCCGTCCCAGGCGCTTCTCTACCTGTTGATATGCCGCCTGCATCAGGCCATTCTTTTTCCCTTCCCGGTATCTCAATAGCCCTTCATTTTCCAGCCAGTCATTTAAACAGGCATTACCATATTGACGGAAGCCAAAACCATGGTCGGAGACAACCAATACCAGCGTGTCGTTATCAACTTTCTTAAGCAGCGCCCCCAGAGCCTCATCCAGCCGCTGGTAGACTGTCGGGATAATATCCCCGTATTGATCTGCTTGTTCCCGTTCATAATGGGGCGATGTGGTATCGTAATATTTCCAGCAGCAATGTTGAGCAGAATCTGTTTCCCGAAAAACCACGCTGAAAAAATCCCAGGGCTGCTTCTGCATCAGGTAGAGGACGGATGCTTGCCGGAAAGCGATAGATTCCCTTAACTTACCCAAGACACGATCTTCCCGTCCGGCCATGATATCGCTGGTGATCCCCGGTTCCAGAATGTAACCCCCGCACTGCTGCACCAGCTCAGCGTAAAGTCCGTCAGGATAAGAAAAATGGGGACTTTTCACTCCCGGGGCTTCAAACCCGCCGATCAAGAAACCATTGACTTTCTCGCAGGGATAAGTCATCGGCACGTTAATTACCCCTACCCGCAGTCCTTGGTCGCTCAGCAGCCGCCACAGCGATTTGGCATGGCGGTCTGCGGCATTGAGGAAACGCACTTGATAAGCGCCGGGGAGGCGTTCATAGAACTCGAAAATCCCGTGCTTGCCTGGGTTCTTGCCGGTAGCGAAACTTGTCCAGGCGGCGGCGCTGATCATGTTGGGAACCGAAAGCAACTCGCCGCTGATCCCACCCTCCATAATCTTCCGAAAGTTAGGTAACTTTCCTTGCTCAAGCAAAGGCCGGATAACCTGGAAAGTGGCTCCGTCAAAACCCACTACCAACACCCGGGAACCCACACAGTGGGAAGCCAATTTATTGTTTTTTATGGTATAGGAAATTATATAAAACCTCCACTTGCTAAATTTGCTGTAAATACTAAGTTCAACGCATAGGAGTTTCCTGGTTTTTCCCCCTCCCTTGGCGGGAGGGGATCAAGGGGAGGGGGAACCTCTCGGAGTTACCCCATCCACCCCCACCTAACCTCCCCCATCAAGGGGGAGGGAACCACAAAAAGTCCGCACCGATAGGTGCGCTAAGTTCAGCCGCCGGCGGCGGTTGTTTCATGGTTCCAGGCTCTGCCTGGTTTTTTACAGGCATAGATCTCTATCTCAAATTCCATTCCCAAAACCTTTTCCAATCCGCTGAGCGCCCGCACCATTTGCTTCTCCAACCTGTTACCCCGCGCTTTAGCAATAGGAATTGTTTTTTTACGCAACTCGCATACTCTAAATCCCTGCTGCTCCAGTTGCCGCCGGATAGTGTGCGGAGAGTAATAATATACATGGAACTGGTGGTATAGCTTGGCGACTGGGTACTTAAATGTTCCGCCGG
>QIEW01000166.1 GCA_003230535.1 bacterium | reverse complement strand
TTTTTTCGATCCTCTTCGGAATAACCGTCATCTACAGGCTCAATATATCTTAGTTCCTCTAATTTAATTAGTATCTTGCTTACAGATTCATCAGTTGCCTCCCGGTCGGTTTCCACCACTACTTCAGGGGAAAGAGGTTCCTCATAAGGATCGGAGATGCCGGTAAATTCCTTTATCTCCCCGTTGATAGCTTTCTTGTATAATCCCTTGGTGTCGCGCTTGATACATTCATCCAGGTTGCACTTGACATATACTTCTACGAAATTACCGATCTTGGCCCGGACATGGTCACGGGTAGCCCGGTAAGGGGAGATAGCGGCTGCCATATTGGGAACGCCATTACGGGTAAGCAGATGGCAGACAAATCCGATCCGCTTAATATTAATATCCCGGTCCTCACGGCTAAAGCCCAAACCTTTGGAGAGATTGGTCCGGACTATATCTCCATCCAGGATCTCAACATTTATAATTCCCCGCTCCGAAAGTTTATCCTGGAGCAGGCGGGAAAGAGTGGTCTTTCCTGAACCTGAGAGACCCGTAAACCACACTGTAAATCCTTTCTTCTGCATCGCTGAACCTCTTTGCTTTATAATTAATATTGCCTAAATAGTTCGGGCTGTCTATCTAGCCCGACGACAACCACTAAGGGACTTGGAAATATCCAATATACCGTTTTAGGATGAATCGTAATGTTTTTTCTGGGGTGTCAGATTCTCAAATCTGACACCCCTAAAGAGCAGTCAGGTCTGAGGACCTGACTGCACAAAATAACCACAAACGGTACTTTAAAATGTTCTAAGTCCCTTAGAACTTAGCGCACTTATCGGTGCGGGCTTTCATGTAGAATTGCGGCCTAAAAACCCAGCACGGCTTGCATATCATAGAGTTTCGGTTGAGCGCGGGCGGCAAACTTAGCCGCCACCACCGCGCCCCGGGCAAAAGCGTCCCTGCTATGGGCGCGATGGGTGATCTCCAGGCTTTCCCCCAGGCAGCTAAATAACACCGTATGGGTGCCGACGATATCGCCCGCCCGCACTGCATGGACGCCGATTTCATCCGACTTGCGCTCGCCCACAACCCCATGTCGACCGTAACATGCCGTCTCAGATAAATTTTGATGGCGGCCTTCCGCAATGACCTGGGCCATCTTCAACGCCGTACCGGAAGGGGCGTCCTTTTTGAACCGGTGGTGTGCTTCTACAATTTCTATGTCATAATCATGTCCCAAGCTTTTGGCTATCTGGGGTAAGAGTTGAAACAGCATATTAACGCCCACACTCATGTTGGGGGAAAACACAACAGGGATATACTCGCCCTGTTTGCGGATATATGCCTGATCCTCCGCCCTGAAACCGGTGGTGCCGATAACCATGGCCTTGCCGGCTTTGGATATGCTGTCCAAATGCGCCAATGTAGCCTCCGGAGCGCTAAATTCGATCACCACCTGAGCTTGAGGCAATATTTTATCAATATCCGATTGGATAGGTATCCCTAAGCGGCCGACAGCGGCTACCTCCCCGGCGTCCCGACCCAGGGATTTATGGTGCGGATGATCCAACGCCCCGGCGAGCTTTATTCCTTCCGTCTCAGAGATAACTCTGATGATCCGTTGACCCATCCGGCCTGCCGCTCCCGAAACTATAGCTCCTATCATTAGAATGCTCCTGACTGTTAGTTGAGATTATTGCTGAAAAAAGTATCAGCATCGGCGGTATAGGCATATTTCCCTTGGTATTACAATTCACTATGTCCAGCTAAAATAACAAATATTAGGAAATTCGTCAAGTAATCAATCCCCCCCGACAAGATGATTATCTGGGGCGGTTAATGATCTGATCAAGCTCATCTTCGTCAGCGCTGATATTGAGCTTTATCCATAAGGGGAGGTGATCGGAGAGTTGATAGGTGAATTTATCCTTAGGGCTTGGAATGAAATAACCTTTGATCCTCTTGCAAAACCAGCTTAGATTGTCCCCTCCCGTGAAAACGGGAATCCATAAGTTACTGATTTTACACAACAGGTTACTATTATCTACGGCCTTCACATTGGGCGTGATGAACCGAAAATGGCGCTGTTCATTGCACAAATCCGGCAGCCGTTATTCGTCGGGATCAGGTGATGTGGAGACTTTGGACGGTTGCCTATAGGAGGAAATGCAAACTCTAATATAATTGTAGTGAGAATAGTATGCCTATCGGCCTATATGAGCATGCCGCCGTCTATGACCGGCCGGGGAAAGCAGATAGGACACGGCCTGGGCCACCTCCTCCGGCTGGCCGAAACGCCTCAAAGGGATGCGATTGAGCAAATCATCCTTGACTTTCCGGGGCAGCTTATCGGTCATATCCGTTTCTATAAATCCCGGCGCAACAGCATTGACGGTAATGCCCCGGCCGGCTAACTCACGGGCTAACGTTTTGGTAAGCCCGATTAAGCCCGCTTTGGAGGCCGCATAGTTGGCCTGGCCCGGGTTACCGGTAAGGCCGACGATAGAGGAGATATTTATAATTTTGCCCTGCCGCTGTTTGGTAAGCTGTCTGACGGCGGATTTTATGCAGTTGAAGGCCCCGGTCAGGTTTACTTCTAGCACCGTATCCCAGTCCTCCTTACCCATCCGTAAGATTAGAGCGTCTCTGTTAACACCGGCATTGTTGATCAAAAAATCCAACCGGCCAAAATGGGCGATTACTTCTCTGACGGCCCGCTCTACCTCCGGGAGGTTTTCTATATGAACAGAGAACGCCAGCGCCCGCCCCCCCCGCTCTTCTATCTGGGCGGCTGCCTGCCGGCAGGTAGCCAGGTTCCGGGCCAGGAGAGCCACCGCGGCCCCTTTTTGGGACAGGTTCAGGGCCACCGCCTTCCCAATTCCGCGCGAGCCTCCCGTCACTACAGCGACCTTGCCTGTAAAAAGCGGCTCCGACGATTGTGTCACCGTATTATTAGTTTCCTTACAGCAATTTTCTATATTCTTTTTATTAGTATCCATAGCTAATTAGTCTGTTACTTTATTGTTTGCTCTTATAGAATAGATCATGATCTGCTGCTCCCTGATTATTCATAAATACAAGGCAAACATTGATGATGTTATTTAAATACAGCCAGTTATAAAATAACGGTCAAAAAACAAAATTTTTGCCCAAATTACCGAAAACTCCCGCTATGGAAGCGACCAACGGGAGCGTATATATGATCCCGAATTATTCGGGTGATCTGCTGCTAAATACGGCTAATGTATTCTCTAAGGCCGGAGTAATTCTCCACATTGAGCGTCCTGACCTGACGATTTATGCGTTTTGATAGGCTGGTCAAAATTTTGCCTGGCCCAACCTCCACAAAAGTAGTTACCCCTTGAGCGATCAGATATCGGATGGAATCTTCCCACCGTACCGGCGAGTAAAGCTGCCTGGTCAGGGCCGAAATCAACTCTGGAGCAGACATAGTTGATTTGGCGTCCACATTGGTGACCATAGGTATCTTAGGATCAGCTAATGGAAGGCTCTTCAATGTTTGAGCCAGACGCTCAGCGGCGGGTTTCATTAAACTGCAATGGGAAGGGGAACTTACCGCCAGCTTGACCGCTCTCTTTGCCCCATGCTCGATGGCGGCCCCCATCACTTTCTCTACCGAACATTTCAACCCCGAGACAACCGCCTGTCCGGGACAGTTAAAATTAGCCGCCTCCACTATATCCGGCGAACTAAGCTCCCGGCAGAGCCGGACAACTTGTTCCCCGGGCAAACCTAGTATGGCTGCCATTGCGCCCTGTCCATCGGGAACTGCATCTTGCATGAACTGCGCCCGCTTATATACCAGCTTCAATGTGTCAGCAAAATCCAGCGACCCACCGGCATAGAGAGCGGAATATTCCCCCAAGCTATGTCCGGCAACAAAATCAGGAGTTATCCCCTTGCGTTCCAATACCGCCAGAATAGCAGCAGAGGTGACCAAGACAGCCGGCTGCGTTATGACGGCTCGATCCAGTTCCATTTTAGGTCCTGAGAAACAAAGCTCCGCCACATCTAAACTCAGGATCCGCTCAGCCCGATCGTAAACCTCTCTAGCCTCAGAGTAGCGTTCGGCAATCTCTTTGCCCATCCCTACATATTGCGAACCCTGTCCTGGGAATATAAAGGCAAGCTTACCCATGTCAGATGTGTGCATATCAGGTTATTAACTCATGTTACGGGAAACTAAAATACTGACCAAGGCTCGGTGATTTTAACCGCAGAGAACGCAGAGGTCACAGAGAGTAGTACTTCTGCAA
>QIEW01000007.1 GCA_003230535.1 bacterium | reverse complement strand
CCCCGTCACCACAAAATCAGTTTTGCGGCTGACCGAGGAGGAAGTTTTTCCTCCCCACTGCTTAACCAACCCTTCCGCCTGGCTTCTTGTAAAGTCGGTAAGCTCGCCGGTAAAGACAAAAGTTTTATCCTGAAAGCGAGTGTCAACAGGGATAGAGGTGTCTGCCGCTAATTTTACTCCGGCTTGCCTTAGCTTCTCTATAATCCGGAAAGTCTGTGGATCGCGGAAAAATCCGCTGGTACTTTTGGCCATCACCGGCCCAACTTCAGAAATCTCCTGTAGCTTGATTACAGAGGCATCCGCCAAAGCCTCTATGGCGCCGAACAGATCGGCCAGCTTCTCCGCCGCTACCACCCCTACATGGCGGATCCCCAAGCCGAAAAGCAGCGCCGAAAAGGGCCGACTCTTGCTCCTCTCCAGCGCCTCAATAACGTTCCTGGCCGACTTGCCGCCCATCCGCTCTAAAGCAGCCAGATCTTCCTGGCGGAGGCTATAAAGATCGGCATAATCGGCAATTAACCGGTTACCGACCAACTGTTCCACCAGAGCCGGCCCCAGCCCCTCAATATCCATAGCATTCTTGGAAGAAAAATGCAAGATGCTTCCCACAACCTGCGCCGGACATAAGGGATTAGTGCAGCGGCTGGCAACTTCCTCCGGCGGCCGCTCCACCTTACCTCCGCAGACCGGACAGCTATCCGGTATCTGAAACACTTTCTCCCCGCCGGTGCGCAGTGAGGTTATTACGGCAACTACCTTGGGGATAATCTCCCCTCCTTTTTCTATGATCACCCGGTCGCCGATGCGGATGTCTTTCCGGCTGATCTCATCCTCATTGTGGAGCGTGGCTTTAGAGATAGTGGAACCGGAAAGTTCTACCGGCTCCAGGATAGCTACCGGTGTGATGGCGCCGGTACGGCCCACCTGAAGTTTTATGTCCTGCAATTTAGTAGTAGCCTGCCGGGCTGGAAATTTATAGGAGATAGCCCAGCGGGGACTTTTGGCGGTAGCTCCGAGCTGCTCGTGCTGTGAGTATAAATTAATCTTTATTACCATCCCGTCCGTCTCATACTCTAACTGCTCCCGGCTGTCTTCCCAACTGTCACAGTATTCCACTACCTTGGCGACATTGGGCAGGAGCTTTCTGTGAGGGTTAACCCTAAAACCCATCTCCTCCAACAGATCCAGCGACCTGAAATGAGTATCCGCCAAGCCGGCTGTTACCGCGCCATATACAAATATATTCAGCGGACGCTGAGCCGCCAATTTTGAGTTCAGCAGCTTCAGGGAGCCGGCGGCGGCATTCCTGGGGTTGGCAAACAGGGGCTGACCTTCATCCTCCCGCTCCTGATTTAGCCGCTCAAAGCCCGCCCGGCTCAGATACGCTTCCCCCCGCACCTCTAATAGAGGGGGGAGGGCTATACTTTTTGGTTTCCGCAACCGTAACGGGATGCTGTGAATAGTACGCAAATTAGCCGTAATATCATCTCCCCGGACACCATCTCCCCTAGTGGAACCACGGACAAACAGCCCTTCTTCATATACCAGCGCCACCGCCACCCCGTCAATCTTCAACTCCACCACATACTCATAGTTCCGATGCCCTAACAACTTATACACGCGATCATCGAACTCTTTGAGTTCAGCCTTAGAGTATGTATTTGCAAGACTCAGCATGGGAACTGCATGGGTAACCTGAGTAAACCCCTCCAGCGGCTCCCCGGAAACACGCTGCGTAGGGGAGTCGGGGGTCGCCAGTTCCGGATACCGCGCCTCCAGCGCCTCTAACTCCCGGATTAGCCGGTCATACCCGGCATCGGAAATCTCCGGCATAGTCCTAACATAATAGCAATAATCATGATGCCGGATTTGTGTCCGCAGTTCATTCAACCGCTCCATAACTATATTTTCAGTAACATTTCCCATAAATAATTCCAATTTGTTGATATTAGGTTTTTGTTCATTACAGATAGGAGAGGATCTGGTTTTGGAAATTCAATGTCGAATGACACAAAACCTGTTGGGTAATACCCTGCCTTCTCTATATAACATACCAAAATCAATCACCATTTTTCAATTATTTCTGTACCGGCAGATGTCAGTAAACTAAAAATTAAATGTAACGATTTTGGAAAATCGGTCAAGAATCTTCTTGACAAATATGATTAATCTCAATTAAAATGCTTATGTTATTAGGTTATTAAGATTATCTGGAAATTTAATTAAGTTGATTAATGAGATCACAAAGGATTTTCAAATTTATTAACCGCACAGCTCAGGCTGCTGTAGCCGTCCTTTTATTTGCGCTTCCCGCATATGCACAAGGGTGGTCTGTCCCTAAGCCCAATATA
>QIEW01000056.1 GCA_003230535.1 bacterium | reverse complement strand
CGCCGCATAGGTATCGGTCGATGCTCAACCAAAACTTCGGCTACCGCGCTTCCTAACCCGCCAATAATAGAATGTTCCTCTACAGTAAGTATCGCGCCTGTTTCTTTAGCGGCTTGAATGATAGCTTGTTTATCTATCGGCTTAATTGTAGGCATGGCCAGCACTCTGACAAAACAATTATGTCCTTCAAGGAACTCGGCGGCTTCTAAAGCTACAGAAACCATAAGTCCAACAGCTATAATGGTCAGGTCTTTCCCTTCCCGCACCAGCCGGGCCTGACCAATATTAAATGAACAATCCCTATCCAGAATAACGGGGAACTTGTCCCTGGAGAGCCGGATATAAAACGGCCCCGGCTGTTCTGCGGCCGCCAATATCACCTTTTCCGTCTCGTAAGCGTCTGTCGGCACAATTACCGTCATATTGGGTAATACCCGCATCAGCGCCAGATCCTCGATACTGTGGTGGGTAGGGCCGTCCTCGCCTACGGTGATCCCGCCATGAGTGGAAACCAACTTCACATTTAGATTGGGATAGCAGATTGCCTGGCGAATTTGCTCCCAAGCCCGACCGGTCAGGAAAATGGCAAACGTACTGGCAAAGGGGAGCATTCCCCCTAAGGCCAGTCCGGCGGCTGTTCCAATCATATCGGCCTCTGACACTCCCATATTGAAGAACCGATGAGGAAAACGCTCCCCAAACTTGCCGGTGCGAGTAGAACCCGATAAATCCGCATCTAATACTACCAGCCGCTTGTCTTTCTCTCCCAGGGCAGCCAGCGTCTTTCCATAAGCATCCCGCGTGCTTGATAGTGGTGGCTTCTTATCCATCAAAACTCCTTTTAGGTAAAGGCGGGATCAGCCTATCCCCGCCACAGCGATAACGATAACAAATACTATACCAAGTTGCAATCAGATGGTTAACTGTCAGGTGGTAACACCTGACAGCACCTTATAGCTATATTTATGGTTTACAGTAAGTTGTGGTGGCGTCAGGAGTTACCTCCTGACGCAAATCTTTCATGTTTGATTGCAACTTGGTATTAGGTAAATCAAAGTAGAGACTCTGCTTCTATAGAGGCGCCCAACTCCGGCAGAGCCCGCTTAAGCTCCTCTCTGGTCGGGGCCACCCCATGATAGCCTACTTTCCCTTCCATAAAAGAAACTCCCTTGCCCTTTATGGTATGGGCTACAATCATCTGTGGTTTCCCTTTTACTTTGTCCGCTGGATCCAACGCCTGGATGATCTGCTTAAGATCATGTCCGTCAATCTCTCGAGTTTCCCAGCCGAAAGCCCGCCATCTTGGAGCTATCGGGTTTAGAGATTTGATCCCATCGACAGAACCGTCAATCTGTAAGCCATTATTGTCGACAATAGCACAGATATTGTCAAGTTTATGATGAGCGGCGCTCATGGCGGCCTCCCACACCTGACCTTCCTGAATTTCCCCATCCCCCAGCAGTACATATATCTGACAGCTTTTTTTAGTCAACTTACAAGCCAGCGCAATCCCATTGGCGATAGACAAACCCTGCCCCAATGAGCCCGAAGTGCATTCCAGTCCCGGAGTGGAACGGCTAAAAGGATGCCCTTGCAAAATACCTCCCGCCTGGCGTAGTTGCCAGAGATGCCGGCGGTCAAAATACCCGGCTTTGGATAGGGCTGCGTACAAGGCCGGCCCTCCATGTCCTTTAGAGAGAATAAACCTGTCCCGCTCATCCCAGCGGGGATTTTGGGGATCATGGCGCATTTTATGGAAATAAAGGGCGGTAATAATGTCCACTGCCGATAATGAACCGCCCGTATGACCCGAGCCCGCCAGTGTAAGCATCTTTAATACATCAATCCTTAAATGCCGCGCTGTTTCCTTAAGTTCGTCCAGTTTAGCTGGTGTAAGTGTCATTAGTCTCCTTTACTCATTTGTTCTTTTGCTGAAAATGTAGCGACCCATCTTCCAGCACATCAGCATATAAATCCACGAGATCAAACAGGGAAAGTTTTTGAAGTTGATTGTTTTTACTCATAACCTCTTCTTTCTATTATCTAATCCTCAATTTACCATCCTCAGGTAGCCATACCAATTTTGAAAACCTGCTCTTCGCTCACCAATTCAGCAGCATGAAGCAAAACCGCCTGAATGTCCCCGGGCTCCAGCTCCGGATAATCTTCAAGTAGCTCCGGCACTGTAATTCCTCCAGCTAATGCCTTCAAAATTTGTTCAACGGTAATCCTTAACCCTCTAATAGTCGGCTTACCAACCATGACCTCAGGGTTAACAGTGATTCTCTCTAATAACCGGTCGGAACCCATTACCTTTCTCCTTATCTACCACCATCCCAAATCTTGATCCGGTAATTTGGGTTACAACTCCCGGTAGGGCAAACCCTGCGCTGCCGCTACACCCTGGTGGGTGACCCGGCCTTTGTAAAGATTGATTCCCCTGGCGATGGCCTGATCTTGGCCGGCGGCGCCTGCCGCGCCGTAATTGGCAATCTTAACCGCATAAGGCAGGGTCGCATTAGCCAGGGCAAAGGTTGATGTGCGGGGTACAATCCCGGGGATGTTGGCCACGCAATAGTGGATCACATCATCTACGATATAGGTGGGATTGCTGTGAGTAGTTGGCCGGGAAGTCTCTACACAGCCTCCCTGGTCCACCGATATATCCACCACTACTGAACCGGGCCGCATCTTAGCGATCATCTCACGACTGACTAAATGTGGAGCCCGACACCCGGGAATGAGTACCGCCCCCACCACTAAATCGGAATTTCTCACAGAAGCGCTGATATTTTGGATGTTAGACATCAGGGTGTCAACTCTTCCCCCAAACAAATTCTCCAAATAGCGAAGGCGTTCCGGATTAATATCAATGACCGTTACCCTGGCTCCTGTCCCTACCGCCATCTGGGCGGCGTTCAAGCCTGCTCTTCCACCTCCCAAAATGGTCGCCAATCCCCGCGGTACGCCCGGCACACCCCCCAGGAGCACACCGGCGCCCCCATGATCTTTCTGGAGGCAGCCAGCCCCCACTTGAACAGACATTCTGCCGGCTACCTCGCTCATGGGAGCTAATAACGGCAAATTATCATCGTCCTGCTGGATGGTCTCGTAAGCAATACCTATAATTTTACGGCTAAGAAGGTCGGCTGTATGCAGGAAGGCAAATACTATCTGCCCTTCCCGCAATAAAGTATACTCCGAAGGTTGAGGCTCCTTGACTTTAATAATCAGTGAGGCCCGCTCAAACAGCTCCGATTTTTCAGTAAGGATCGCGGCGCCTGCTGCTTGATACTCCTCATCCGTAATCCCGCTGCCGAGTCCCGCTTGAACCTCTATGAGAATTTGATGTCCTTGGGCAGCCAGTTCCCTGACTCCCGCTGGAACTATCCCTACCCGATACTCATTATCTTTAATTTCTTTAGGAATACCGATTACCAAGAGTCTATTCCTGTTCTCCCT
>QIEW01000419.1 GCA_003230535.1 bacterium | reverse complement strand
AGTCTTACATCTGCCATAGTTTATCTCCTTGTGATATATCCAAAGAGATAATATAACAGTTAATTATTAATTAATCAACACTGCCTAGTATTTGCAAAAAATCACACCACATTTACCTTCCGGTCTACAGGGGTTGAATTTCAAAATAGGGTTTCGCGGGGGAGGAGACATTTTGGAGTTCAGCCGGATAACTGATTTTTTTGCGCTAAAGGAAATTAATGGTTGCTAACATATTGTAAATATGAAATATAATATCCATCATTTTGTCAGCGGCTCCAGGCACTGCCCAGCTTGTCGTCCCTGTATATATACCGGAAGGAAATCGAAGTTGTTGGTCTCTACCTACAAATAATCTTTAATTTTTGCCTTCTCAAAGATAACTCTCAGTTTTTTGAGTAAATCATAGAGCCTGTTTCGGGGGATAGCGCTGGAACGGGATATTTCACTGATAGTTTCTCCCTTCCAGCCGCTCGCAGAGGCTGCGTAGCTCCAGCGGAAGTTCGGCTATTATCCGTTCGAGGTCAATCGCAAATTCAACCTGATCCTGCCGGGAACGGATTTGACCGCATATTCTGCGGAAATACTCATCCTCGCTCATCCTTTCGATGCGCTCAATTCGGTTACCTTCCTCATCCTCCAGATAGTCGTTCAAAGAACCTCCGCAAAGACGATAATCCCGGATACCGGCAATTTGCTTTTCGATGATCTTGAGTACTGCATGTTCAATCACCATTGTAATAAAAGTGTCCTTCTGCGCTCGTTGGGGATTAAAGCCTGGCAGCCGTAGGAGAAGTTCAAGAATCATTGACTGCTCCAGATCTTCCCGGTCGGCTTTGGTAAAACCGACCTGACCGGCTAATATATACGCCTTGTGTTTAACAAGACTGACTGCATACTCATCAATCCCTGCATAAGAATTCCCGACACCCATCTTGTCCTCCCGGAAATAAAAAACCCCTGGGGAGTGTCCGGCGAGAAATCTCCCCAGGGGTGTAAACCTGGTCACCCGCTTTTGGGCTTCCCAAAGGTTGGGTTTCCAAGGATTGGGTTTCCAGGCGATATTTGTTAATGGGATATGTGTCACCGGACGTTACGCTTTGATAGGATTTCCGGGATAGACCGGCTGGCAGATGGGTGGCAGACGGATTTCAATCTGCGCAGATGGATAGGTTTGGAGGGGATACATAAATGGCCGTTTAATAAATGGCTCAAATTCCTTGCAACTATAAACGGCTGGGAGTAAAATATTGAAACAGGCAGTGCCTGGAACCATTGGCATCGCTTGCGTTTGTATTTCACAATAAATTAAGCAGCGTTATGAGAAACTTGGTTTTTTTCGATCTTGAAACTCAAAAATCAGACAAGGAAGTAGGTGGGTGGACAAATAAGCGGGATATGCTTATATCAGTTGCCGTTACCTATACTATGCGGATGGTTATTATCACACGTATCTTGAGGAAGACATTGGCGCCTTGATGGATGACTTGCTGGCGGCTGATATAGTGGTTGGTTTCAATATAAATAATTTTGATTATGCTGTGTTGTCGCATTACGCAAATACAGATTTATCCGCCCTCAACTCGCTCGATTTGATAGAAGCGGTAGTCCATGAAAGAGGGCATCGTGTCAGCCTGGACAATCTGGCGCAGGCGACTTTGGGGATAAAAAAGCTTCATGGAAGTGGTTTGGATGCAATCAGGCTGTACCGTGAAGGAAAGATGTTCGATTTAGTTGAATATTGTAAGCAAGATGTAAGAATCACCAAGGAATTATTTGAATACGGTGCGGGAAACGGGTTTATCTATTTTACTGATTATGAAGGGATGAAGATAAAAGTACCCGTTAACTGGGAGATAGAATGATTTCTGAGGATAAGAAACGTCAGATTTTAGACCATATTGATATTGTTCGTGAAATTGGGAAATTTGTCAGTTTAAAGAAATCCGGCAAGAGCTATCATGGTCTTTGCCCGTTTCATGAAGATCATACGCCTTCCTTTTTTATAGATGTGGAGAAGCAAATCTTTAACTGCTTCGGATGCGGAGAGAGCGGAAATGTTATCACCTTTACAATGAAACATCAAAATATGTCTTATCCGGAGGCGGTGAAATATTTGGCCCGTGAAGCCGGGATAGAGGTTTCTCAAACAAAACCTAAAAATGGCAATCAGTATTTTGGGGTCAGAAAATGGGTGAATGTGACGGCAAAAACGGCATCAAAATTTTTGCGCAGGGGAAATTTTCAGTGAATTCCCCCCCCCCCAACATCTCATAATCAGGCAGTACTAGTATAGCGTTTCAGTAAAAAGCACACGTTTAAATGTCATTGCGAACGAAGTGAAGCAATCTCATATGCCGCGGGAAAACAAGGGGTT
>QIEW01000252.1 GCA_003230535.1 bacterium | reverse complement strand
CAAGTTATATGTAAAAGCGCTTAAGTCTTGCTTTGCTGAATTGCAAACAATCAAGGCTGAGCATCAAACTGCTTTTGCGTAACATGAGTTACTTATACTACCCTAAATTTAGATTTATTGACACTCTTCAAGACCATCAATTCCTTGACAAACAACAGTGCCCCCTATATGATGGTTACTGCTAACAACCACAAAAATTTTAAATGAAATCCTTATGATACCCCTAAAAGACAATGTTCCTACCAAACTCTTCCCGGCAATAACCAGATTATTTATTTTATTAAATTGCCTGATGTATCTCTATCAGGTTTACTTAGGACCCCTTAGTAACAAAAAATTTATTTATATTTTAGGGACGATTCCTTATTATCTTATCAATCATTATTTTGCTCATCCTGTTCTAACAACATACCGTATTTTCCCTTATCCCATCACCATGATTACTTCCATATGTTCCTGCATGGCGGATTGCTCCATCTTTTAGGCAACATGCTCTATTTATGGATCTTCGGCAAAAGTGTGGAGGATTCCATGGGACATGTGCGGTTTATATTTTTCTACCTTTTGTGCGGAGTAATCGCAACTTTTTGCCATGTTTTTAGTAATCCCGATTCTCGACTGCCGATGGTAGGCGCCTCCGGCGCCATATCAGGGATATTGGGGGCTTATCTCCTGCTCCATCCCCGCGCCAAAATACGGACATTGATCCCCTTGGGGTTTTTTTTCAGGATCATAGAAATACCGGCTGTACTATTATTAGGTTTTTGGATTATAATTCAGGTCCTTTATGGGACCCAGCGAATGGCAACCTCTGCCACAGGAGGCGGGGTAGCTTGGCTTGCCCATGTCGGAGGCTTCGTCGCCGGATTGTTACTTATAAGTGTATTCCAGAGGTCAAAAAACAAAATGGCTCATACAAATTACTGAAAACTCCCGCTGTGGAAGCGACCAGCTCCGAGCGTGTTTATGATCCCGAATTATTCGGGCTGATAGAGGCATCCATGCTTATCGACCCCCATGTTCATACTTCCCGCTATTCCCCATGCAGCGTACTTCGCCCGAAAGAGTTGGTGGCCGCCGCCAAACTGTTCCAATTGGATGGAATTGTCATTACTGAGCACAATTGGGCTTGGGAGAAGTGGGAGATAGAAGAGTTAAAACAAGAAGCCGAGGCGGAAGACTTGGTAATCTTGCGAGGGCAGGAGGTGCGGACTTACACTGAGGGAAAGTTAGAAGGGGATATTCTGGTATTTGGGTTTTATGAACCGTTAGATAGAGAGATATCTTGCGGCGAACTCCTCGAGCTGGTCCATAAGCAAGGAGGAGTGGCGGTAGCCGCTCACCCGTTCAGAGAGGGATTGGGGATAGGCGAGGCGGTATATAGCCAGCCTCTGGATGGGATAGAGGTGTTAAACTCCAATAATACTCCTCAGGATACTTTGGCCGCCCTCCAGGCACAGGCCAAAACCGGCCTGCCGGGTTTGGGTGGCAGTGATGCCCATAGACCCGGTATCGTAGGGCATTATCTCACTTATTTTGAAGGTTGGATTGATACTGAGGCTAAACTGATTGAAGAAATTCGTTGCGGCAGGTGCCGGCCGTTAAGTTATCGAGACGCCTTCAACGATTGACAAGAGCAAGTATGCAAGCTGTCAGAGGCTGGGGGGGGCGCCTAGGGTTACCTGCCGGAGGCAATCCCCAGATGACACAGTTATTTAGGAGTTGTCCCTAATTCTTGGCCATTGAAAAGACCCTGGCCGAAAATGGTTATAGGGTTTCATGTGCGGTATGACTAAGTAACCGGTAATTAGTAAGCACCCGCCGGCTGTATTTCCGGGGGATATTGGTCTGACAGAACATTAGCCGTCCTACCAAAGTGGGACCTATATTGTATGCGGTAAGAGCCAGCTCTAAGTCTTCGAAGCGCTTGAGCATTTTGGCTAGGTAATAAGTGCCCATTCTGATATTAAGTTGGGGTTCATACAAGATTTTGACGCCTTTCCATTCTATCCCCATCTCCCGGGCAATCTCTCGGGCGGTATGGAAGCGAATTTGCATCAACCCCCGCGCTCCCGCCGGAGAGAGAGCTTCATTTCTAAAGCTGCTTTCTGTTTGGATCAGAGCGATAATCAACCGGGGATCTATCCCGTATTCCTGGCTTTCCCGACAAATAAACCGGGCTAACTGCCATTTATCCTGGACAAGCAGGTTGGGAGTTGCTTGATCCACCCAGCTAAATATCCTCTGCTTATGTTTTAGCTCCACCTTGACGCGGGTATCCTTCACCAATTTATGATGTTGATGCCAAGGCACGGAGTTATTGTTTGAGTGATAAAAGGCCGGCTCTAATCCTAAAATCATAACGGAAATCAGCAGTACCGCTATTAAATATAAACTGTTTTTTAAGAAGTTATATCGCATAAATCCATTAGGTTAGAGGGTAAGTTATATATCGATCCTTCAACGAGCTTATATTAATACTCGTAAATTTCAGCTTTGTCAACTCTAAAACTAATTTCCTCAAACACTAGCAATTTGGGTATAATTAAACATATGGGTAATCTTTAGGACAAGCGCTTCCCCCGAAGGTTAGAATACCTACTATTGTTGAGGGTAACCTTGGTATTAGGAAGATGCTGCGTACTGAGTTTCGAAAGAGATATCTGAAGGGTCGCTCCGGTCCGGCGCATCGGTTTCCGTTATTGGGTCTGGAAGTCATTGTTACGGCTGCTGCCGTTGTGGGCTTACTCCAGCCGGATAAGCTGGCGGTAGGACTGGAGGAAGGGTGGGAGCAGCTATACCTATGGGCTGGTCAAGGGGCAGGCT
>QIEW01000383.1 GCA_003230535.1 bacterium | reverse complement strand
AACCCCTTGTTTTCCCGCGGCATATGAGATTGCTTCACTTCGTTCGCAATGACATTTAAACGTATGCTTTTTACTGAAACGCTATACTAGTTACAAAGCTACGGTCAAAGAACAGAATTTTTATACAACTTACTGAAAACTCCCGCTATGGAAGCGACCAACGGGAGCGTATGTAATATCCCGAATTATTCGGGTTAAATTCCTAACCGCCCTCTCATTTTGGTTCTACCGCGATTGCAAAAGCATCGGAGAACCCTTGATCTTTTAGCTTTTTTCCCATCTGGCGGGCGGTTTGCAGGGTAGTTAAATTTCCTACCCGCACCTGATAGAAACGGTCAGCACCCCGATCAAAGACATTGATATAAGCGCCGGAATAAATCCCCGATATCCGTTCCATTAATCTTAAGGCATTGTTCTTTTGTCGAAAAGAACCGATTTGAATGGCGAAACTCCCGGAATAGAAGTCATATAAGGGGACATTGTCTGCGCCAAGGGCTTCAATTTTTATCGGGGCGGTCCCCTTTTGTACCATCTCCAAATCATTGGCCGCCGCATAAGACAAATCCAGAATGCGCTCTTTCAGGAACGGTCCCCGGTCATTTACCCGAACAAAGGTAACGAGCCCGTTTTCCAGGTTGGTAATTCTGAGGTAGGTATTTAGGGGCAGTGTTTTGTGGGCCGCCGTGTATTTGTGCATATTATAGCGCTCGCCGGACGAGGTGGGTCGTCCATGAAAGTCGGAACCATACCAAGAGGCTATACCCTCTTTAACATAGCCCTCGGCAGAAGGCAGGAGGTGATATCGTCTCCCCCTGACCTCATAAGACGCTCTTTGAGTGGTAGCTGCCTGTAAACCGGTTGAAGAACAGGCAAAAGCGGTCGATATTCCTATACTCATTACAGCCCTCGGCAATAACCATTGTCTGGAGAAATTCATCGTTCTTCCTCCGTTAATGATAACACCTCCCGTTCCGGCACATCAATCCGGTGAAGCTTTTCTCCAAAACGTTCCAGCCGTTTATGGGCATCTTCATACTTGGAGCGGGCGTTACGTAAATGATCCCCCAGAATACCAAAATCTTTCTGAAACTTACCCAAATCTCCCCGCAATCGCCCTAAACCCCGCAAAATTTCCTCCGCCTGGCGTTCTATCTGCAATCCTTTCAGCCCTAATACTATTACCTGAAGATAGGCGTATACCAGGCTTGGTGAGACCGGAATAACCCGCCGTTGCAAGGCATAGTGGTATAAGCTTTTGTTCGCATCTTTTTCCCCGTCCCGTACAATAAGCTCATAATAGATATTTTCCGCCGGAATATACATTAAGGCAAAGTCATAGGTCCCTTCATCGGGCAGAATATAGCGGCGGGAAATCTCATTGATACGTTCCTTAACATTTTTAAGAAACTCCCTGCGAAAACTCTTTTTCTCCTCCGGCGATTCAGCAGAGATATATTTTTTAAAATTGTCCAAGGGGAACTTAGCGTCTATGGGAACCAGCCGCTCACCTACCCTGACGGCGGCATCTACCCTCTCGCCGGTCCTGAATTTATGCTGGATAAAGAAGCTTCCTTTAGGGAGTACCTGGTTAAGCAGTTCCTCTAGAAAATACTCGCCCAAACCACCCCGCATCTTCGGGGAGCGCAGGAGTTCCTGGAGCGAGGCCATGTCTTTCCCCAGCTCATAGATACGCTTACTTCCCTCTTCGAGTTGTCCCAACTGTGTCCGTACATCCCCTACCAGCTTGGTCTGGCTATCCAGTCGTTGCCCGATGGCTTGGCTTGAGTTGTCCAACGTCTGCCGCAGTTCACTCCGCAGTCTGGACATTTCCTGTTGGGACGAGGAACGTAAGCCCTCCACCTCCTCCCGCCTGACCATTCCGGTAAGCTGCTGCTGAATCAGGTTTATCCCCTGCCTTAAATTTTCTATCTGCGGCGTAACCTGGCTTAAATAACGCTTCTGGTTAAACCACAGCAGCCATACCAGCACGGCTACCGCCCCAATCCCTAAAAGGAGTAAGTCCTCCATATTCGCCGCTCTATTATTCCCCTGTTACTATTATATGTTATGATGAACTCGTAAAAAGTCACACATTATTACCATTCCCGAGCGCTTTTATCGGGAATCCAGATTGTGTAAAATCAGCAACTTATGGATTCCCGTTTTCGCGGGAATGACAACTTTTTACGAGACCATCAGTTATGGCCAGTATATATAGAGCCTTTTGCAAAAGTCATTTTAAAGAAGTTAGCCATAGTTAGCCATACTATATGTTGGGGCAGTGGCCCCAACACTACCCGTATAGGGTAGGCCAGGGCCACCGCCCTGGCACTTTTGCAAGAGGCTCCTTACTCAAAAAAAGTAGCTTGCCTCTACAAAGAAGTCCCGACCTGGTTGGGGGTAATCATTCGGGAGAGACGGCTGGGCAGGATGTACATATTCTTTATCAAATAAGTTATGGACACTGGCGCGTATCTCCAACGTATTGTAAAAGTTTTTGGCAATAAGAGATAAATCCGCAACCGCATAAGAAGGAAGATTGCCACGCTCATCTCCTTTAGCCCTTAACCGCTTGTCGCTCCAGAAGATATGCGGCTGGAGGTTTATATACTTTCCCAGCGCCCAATTTACCCCTATATTCCCCCGCTGCTTGGGAACGTCAGGCAACCACCCATCCATAGCTCTGTCTATCGCCCGCTGGAAAGTGTAGTTTATATAACCGTAATTACCGTTGGTGAACATGGCTTTAAACTCAGCCTCAACCCCTTGCGTTTCCGCCTTTCCCATGTTTTTAAATTGGCGCGGGAAACTTCTGTCTAAGAAAATCAAGTCCTCAATGTCCGTATGAAAATAATTGACTGCGATATGGTAATTTGTCCATAGTTGATAATCTAAGCCTATTTCCCAGGTCTCCAGCTCTTCTGGGTGTAAATCTGAATTTCCTATTACACCCCGGTTGTTCTGGTTATATAATTCCTCGAAGCTGGGGGCCCGGAACGCCTGGTTATAAAGAAGTTTCAGATGGAAATCCGTGGCTGGAGTGAGCACCAGACCTATCCGGGGGTTAATAGATTTTCCCACATCATTGTAATAGTCATGTCTCATTCCGGCAATAAGTGAGAGCCAGTCGGTAATCGCCCAATCATCCTGAACATAAAAAGCCCACAAGGAGCGGCGTTTCTCTTTAGTAAACTCAGCTACACTTTGAAATTCAGTAGGTTGTGGGGTGGCGGACAATGGATCAAAGTTGGCTTCACTGGTTACATCCGATTGAGTTGTATATTCATAAACAAATCCCATCGTAACCAGGTTACCTTCAAATAACTCATAATCTACCCGCAAATTATAGCCGTAAGTCCTTTCAGTGGCTTTGCCCTGGAATAATACTCCATTTGTAAATTCTCCCGCGCCAAAGTCCGTTCCTTCCGGAAATAACTCAAACAGGAAATCAATATCGAACTGGTCAAAGTAGAGCTTGTTAAAAACGCTGAGTGAAGGAGTGAAGTTATGCTTATGGTGCAGTTCGCTGTAAAAAGCATCAAACTTATATAGAGAATCGTCGCCCAGATGATCCCTGGCGCCGATTAATGCTCCTTGTTCTTTGGAGATAAAGCGCCCCATGAAGCCCAACTCGCCATAATCCAGGTTTAGCTGGGCATCATAGCGCTCGCGATGGCGGTTAGTAAAACCAGGGGCTTCCGAGGCTCCTGTCGGTCCGCCGGTCAACTCATCTTCAGGGATAAACCGCTCATCACTGTCGGTATTAAAATAGTTCAGGTTGACGGAGAATTTTACTCCGGAAACTTCTTTGCCGAATAATATATTATAGCGGGTGGTATCGAAACTTCCTCCGCCCGCGGTAAGTTTAAGGCCGTCTATGTCAGCGGACTTTTTAGTAACAATATTAATTACCGCCATAAAAGCGTTATCTCCGTAAAGGGCCGAGCCCGGGCCTCGAATAATTTCAATCTGCTTTACGTTATCCAAGGGGAAATCATCGGTAACAGTGGTGGCTCCGCCAAAGAAAGGATCGTTAAATTTGTGACCGTCTACCAGGAGCAGCACCTTTTCCGAATTGCGCACCCCGCCGATGCCCCGGACTTCAAACTCAAAACGAGACCAACCCTGGGAGGTTTGCAGCCCAAAACCAGGCACAGTAATCAGCGCCTCGGCCAAGTTCCGGGCGCCCATATTTTTAATCTGCTCCTCGGTAATTACGGTAATAATAGCGGGGGCATACTTCGATTTTTTCGGATGCAATGTAGCTACCTTTACCAACGCCTCTTCTTCAAAGAATAACAGGAGATGTTGTAACTCCTCTTCCTCTGTGATTGGCTCCGTCTCCGGGATTTTTTCCGCTTGCGCAACGGGTAGGTTGATGCCGCACCAGAGCAGTAAGAAAACAGCCGCCGCCAAGCTGAGCCTCTGATGGAATTTCATCTTCCCCCTAAGCGCCTGAAATTTAGTAAATTTACAGCGCAGATCTAAATAACAATGGATCTACACCCTTACTATACCATAAATCAAATTATATCTGGATGATCTTTTGAACCCCGGGATCATAAACACGCTCGGAGCTGGTCGCTTCCATAGGAATAGTTTTCGGTAATTTGTATGAGCCATTTTGTTTTTTGACCGTTATTCTGTAAGCAACTGTATCCAAATAACATCATCAATATTATCCAGTCACATTTTTAGCGTTAGCCAATCTAATATAGAGTTGGAATTGAATAGATCGTCTCCATCATAATCAATATAATAATAGTGCGAAAGTCGTTTTAGCTGTCTCATCAATGATCGACCACTAGCGTTGTCCCAATGCTCTGTGCTGTCATCCTCATGGATCCTCACTTTATCGCAGACACCATTTCCGGCCTGCTTCAACCAACCCAGCGACCCCTTAGTCCATCCATCCAATCCGTATAATCGGCAAATTAAGGGCCTAAACTCATACATAGAACATAATTTAGTGCGAGGATCAAATAAAGGACAAATGGCAATATATTCACTACAACCAGAATAATCACAACAGGTTGTATTATCGTGCGTTTTTTTCTTTAACATAAACTTACCCATCATAGCCGAGCCGGATACCCTTCTCTTTAATTCCTTGTTGAAAGGAGATTTTAATTGCCTTGTTATATTCAAATATTCAATCGAATACACCCAAGGGTTGCCTGTTATTTTTCCATCGCAGCAACTACCGCAGTTGTCACAACAAGTTTTAGGCGCTTGCCGATAAATCTGGTTAAGCTGATAGACAGCTTCCTCCAGGAGCTTCCCGGATTTAATGATATTCTTAACCGGCGAGGCCTTTAGCTCCACTATAATCGGATTATTTTTATCGTCCAGGACAATTCCTTGCATCTGTCATATCTTTCCTGTGTATTTAATCACTCATGTTACGCATAGAGCGTTTTTTTGTTGAATAATTTATATTTTTCTTGTTTAATAGTGCATTATGGACAAAGAAATGTTAGAACTTT
>QIEW01000362.1 GCA_003230535.1 bacterium | reverse complement strand
CCACCTCCTGGTTTATATGCTGGTGAATTCCAACAGCATTATACTAAAGAAGATGACAAATAACAACCCTTATCTTAGCGCTTATGGGTCAGTGACGCTTTTAGAATGCTAATTGAGTCACGGACTCTTGAGTCACTGACTCTTCGTTATTGTCAGCATCCGTGTTGTTCAATTCCTCTATGCGGGGCGGCCACCTGATATAAATTATCAATTACATTCGGATTGTTATCGGAACTACAGATCGGGTAATATGCGCAGGGGGAACGAAAGCGAAAACAGAAGGCCGTATTCTGATAGAAATACCCACGCCGCCGGGCCTCCGGAAATGCCTGGGTCAGTTCCCACAATTCGGTTTGCAAAACGGTGTAGCGGTCACGGGAGATGTACAGTGTTTCCCGGTGGAACATTTGGGTCTGTGACCCCCCGGGCTCGGCATACTTGGCCGCCAGCCGTTCCTGAAAATCTTCATCACTTTCCGGCAGCTTACGCTTGGCAGTCGTTTTACCGGTCTTAGACTTTGCCAGAAGTTCCGCCCGGCGGGCTTCAAACTCAGCTTCCGTCTCACCCTTGCCTTGTTGCAACTTGGCCTTGCTCAACATGTTGTAGATAATACCGACAACGGGAATGCCCAGGGTTTCCCTTACATACCAGGCATAAAGAGTAATTTGAAAATCAGTCCACAACCGCTCCAGATAGCTGGAATCAATTAAGGATGCCGTTTTATGCTCCAGCAGATAATACTCATCTCCCATGCGGACAATGCCATCCACCTTCCCAGACATAGTAAAACTGCGGGAGGACATCCCCGTCGCCGGATTGATGATCCGGCCATCAAACACCTTTTCCAGAGCCACAACCTGGAAATCCTCCTCTGGATAACAATTGGCATAACCCCTCATCATGGCCGTAGCCAAGTGCCAGTCACGGAGCTGATCATCATCCCATGTCCGGTTTGGGTATGACTGGTCTATAAAATACTGAATTCGCTGGAGACCGAAGGTTATGCCGGTTTCCGGCCTTCTATACCACCTTTCCAGACACTCATGAACCAGCGCCAAAAGACAAATTGCGATCCTCCTTTATCGGCACCAGCCCCTGTAAATAACGCAACTCACACGCCCTCCGGCAATTACGAAACTGACTCCACATGGAATACGTAGTAATCCATTGGTTTATTCATGGCATAATCTCCCTCAATAGCCAGATGGCGGCTGCTATCCCTCCCACACCAAGCAAAACCACAATAGCCGTAATCAAAGATATACAAATGTTATCCATACACCTACAGACTTCCCGTTGTAGTTTATGAAGATTAGGACATTGCAGACAGTCAAAATTACCGTATCCTTTATTTGGAAAAAGGACATTTATAAGCCAGCATCTATTTCCAACCAATCATCTTATTGTTTTTAGGACACGGCCAAGTGTTTGAAAATATCGTCCATTTCTTGTTTACACGGTTCCTCATATTCTTTATCCCCTGCCGGTTGAATAAGCAATACACTCCGACTTAATTGCTCTGCAGTTACATGTCTTCCCCGTCTCAATCTTTGGAAAATGTTTTTCCAGCAGGTAAATTGTGCCTAGGTGCGGCTGATACGGCTGCTTTAGCATTTGCTCTATGGTTTCATTTTCAAAACCACCGATCCGCCCTGTATGCCGCCGGTAAATCCAATCCAGCATCCTGACCGCCCGGAAGATTAAATCTTCCTCATTCTCATGACGACTAAACACCCGCCCCAGGAGGATGACCTCTTCATAAAAGAACTTTTTTATTTTTTGAGGCTGTACGATACGTTCCATCCCTTGCCACCTTGCGTTTAAATTTATGCCTCACAACATAGCTCAGGTAATTTAGCAAGGGTCGTGCCCAGCAATAAAAAATTAGCCAACTAGCTGATATGTCAGTATATATTTCTTGTTGCGTTCAGATTGGCTCAGACAATCGGTGCCTGGCGGAGAGGGGCAAACCCTCATTTTGAGTTTTTCTCGCCAAAAAAGACTGGTTTCAACCTCAAATTTGAGGTTTGCTCGCTAAAAAGGGACGGTCTCGACCTCAATTTTGAGGTCGGTGATTTTTTGCTGGACAGATTTTTGGGGATATTACCGAGATGGAATCATGATGAATATGTTATGGCAACATGCTGTTATGTAAATACTATCTGCTTATATCCGATTTATTGTTCATGTTTTTATATGAAGTTGAGCCGGTCTGATCCAGGGTATAGCCATTGCACTAATGATAGGAACAGTGATTGGCAGTAATCTATTTAATTGAATCAAAAAGGGATGGAAGATGGAAAGCAAGCTATTAAAAGCCGCAGAAGTAGCCGAAATATTTCAGGTGCGGGAGTCCACTATCTACAAGTGGGTACATTATGGCTATATCCCGCATGTGA
>QIEW01000441.1 GCA_003230535.1 bacterium | reverse complement strand
CGTAAAAAAGGATTTTAACCGCAGAGAACGCAGAGGTCACAGAGAGTAGTACTTCTGCAACTCATTGAAAAACAATTGGTTTATCCTCCGCTCTCTCTGTGTCCTCCGCGGTTAATAATTTATGGTTTTGGTAGATTGCCAATCCTTGCGTAAGGTGAGTTATAAGATTAGAAGAAAAGGCAAGAATTCCACCTAGCGGCAGGTGCGGGTGCGGGTGCGGGTGTGGGTGTGCTAGGAACAGGTATAGTAGTGATCCGAGTGATTTGCTCTTCTATTGCACCGTGTTGTCTGAGTAATTCAATTATGGCAGTTTTCTCTGCAAATCTAAGAGCATTCCAACCATTTATAGCTTTTGTATTAACATCGGCTCCTCTGTCCAACAAAAGCTTTACGGTATCAGGGTGGTTGTTCGCTGCCGCTATTATTAAGGCTGTCACATCATCATCTTTTTTTGCATTGATATTTGCACCTCTATCCAACAAGGTTTCAACAGTGTCAGTATACCCATCTATAGCCGCCGCCATCAGAGCATTCCAACCTTTTATATTTTTTGCATTGACATCCGCACCTCTATCCAGTAAGTTATCCACTAAATTGGTGCGACCGTTAAATGCCGCATATATCAAAGCGGTCCCAATCTTTTTGCTTTTCACATTGATATCAGCTCCTTTTTCCAGTAAAGCATTAACTGTTCTGGAACCAAGTCTGCCTACTGCCCACATCAAT
The DNA here is from genome assembly GCA_003230535.1 of bacterium. Taxonomy (GTDB): domain Bacteria; phylum SZUA-182; class SZUA-182; order SZUA-191; family SZUA-191; genus SZUA-191. The sequence continues at coordinate 1,674 of QIEW01000441.1, read as the reverse complement.
GCAGTTTCGCCATATATGTTTTGTATATTCACATCTGCACCTGCATCCAATAGAACTTTGAATACCTCATCCTGGCCATGATCCGCCGCCGCTATTAAAGCAGTCCAACCTTCTTCATTTTTTGCGTTTAATTCAGCGCCTTTAGATAATAAAGTTTTCACAATATCGGTATGACCTCTCTCTGTTGCCATCATCAGAGCCGTCCAGCCATCTTTGGTTTTTGTATTGATATCAATGTTTTTGTCAATCAAGATTCCCACAATATCCTTGCGGCCAATAGATGCTGCCACTATCAATGCGGTGGCGCCATATCTGCTTTGAATATTCATATCCGCACCCGCATCCAATAAGACTTTCAGGATATCGGTGTGGCCCTCCCCTGCCGCCGCCATCAAAGCTGTCCAACCACGCCTGGTTTTTACATTGACATCCGCTCCCTTGTCCAACAAGGCCTGCACAATGGTAGTGGTGTCACATTCACCTGCCGCATATATCAATGCTGTATCGCCATATTTGTCTCTCGCATTAACATTGACATCTCTGTTTAGTAGAGTTTCAATAGTGGCAACGTCGCATTCCATTGACGCATACATCAAATCTGTTTTACCATATCTTCCTTTCGTTTTGATGCCAATACTTTTAGTCCTTTTAGTTATTTGAACTCCAAATTCTTTGACCTTAGTATCTAGCGAAGAACTTTCACGCATATCATAATAAATATTCACTTTTTCTGCGCCAGTAATAACCGGAGCTTGATTACCATATGTCTTAGCCAATACAGAGTGATCCCCAATAACAACATCACCACTGTTTGTTGTAACTATCACTTTATCCTTTCCTGTTTTTATTGCTTGCTCCCTACCCCCATCAATTTGTTTAAGAATTTTCGCAAGTTCTTTAATTTCATCCTCATTTAAATCGCCAGGAGAAAGTTTCCAAACGCGTTTATTATTTGAAATTTTGCCTTCTTGTAGTTGAGATTTTCTCTCTTTGGCAATCTCCTCATCTTTATTGAATAGCCCTTTAAAATAATCTACAGTAGACTTTCCCGCTTCTTCTCCGACAAATTCTAATGCTTTCTCGGCAGCTTTTTTGCCTAAAGACTTTAATAGTAGGCCAAATCCAGAAGCAGAGGCTGAGCTTAAAGGAATTGCCAGACTAAACACACATACGAGAATAAATATTGACAATCTTCTCATGTTGTCTTTTTTTCAGAGATATCCAACGTAAAATCTTATGTGTACCCCTCTATCTTACACCAACCACTTCATCTTTTAAAGGTCAACTTTCTGCCTGCCTTCACGAAACCGAACGTTTGTTGACAGCTCGCAAGGCCGATACGGTCAACGCCACCGGGTGGCACCCCAAGTCCCAGCCCGTAGGTAAACAACAATAGCCCACCCCAGATAGGGTCGCCGGTTACCGCCGCATATGACAGCAACCCCACCAGAACAGGAGTGGCGCCGAGAACGACATGCGCCCGCAATTGTCAGGTTCCCCCGTATCGTATCTCTTTGTGTCCTCTGTGGTTAATTATTCCGGATTTTTTGATAGATCGCTAATCATTGCGTAAGGTGAGTTATTTACTCATGTTACGCAAAAGCAGTTTGATGCTCAGCCTTGATTGTTTGCAATTCAGCAAAGCAAGACTTAAGCGCTTTTACATATAGCTTG
>QIEW01000067.1 GCA_003230535.1 bacterium | reverse complement strand
CAGTGGATGAAGGAGCAGTTCCAACGAGAGTAAGCACATCATCTGTATGAGAATCTATAACCCTATAGGCATTATCGGTAACGAAATAACACAGGAGATTGGCATAAGAATTGCCGGCAAAGGCGCCGACTTTTGTGACTATTCCCTGGGTTGCCCCAGACCCCGCCACCACCGTTGCGCTTGTTATGGTCTCCTGTAATGACAACGTTCCTTTTGGCGAAATAATATAGTTCCCAGTAGGCCGCTTACCACGAAGCACAACATTCTCATTGTAGGTCTCATTATTTATATTTATGGTTACATCCCCGCCAACCTGTCCAGGAATAGCGTCCACCGCATATTGGATAGTCTTAAACGCATCAGCATCAACCCCAAACCCTTTGTCGAGGCTGTCCGTCCCATCGGTCTTGGAGACATAGACCGTCATGGTTCCGTATGATACTTCTGGATTCCATTGACCGCCCCTGTAGACCATCTTGACCGCCCGGCCTGTGGGAGTGTGAAGAAAGACATCGCCCTCTGTCGGGCTGGCCGGCAGCGTTGAGCCGCTGCTGAAATAGGAAAGCGCAAGCTCCAGGCCTGCTTCGGCAGCATCAACACGCACCAGCTTCCTGCCCTGACCGGTATAAGAGCCAGGCGTATCCGAAAGCCCAAGGAAAGTTTTTATCGCTGTAAATACAGGTCGTAATTGCATTATTTACATTCCCCAGGGTTGAACTCCCCACCGTCCGCCTCCATAACCTGCATGATCATAGGGGGCCAACACGGGATAAAAATAGGCTGTCGGGGACAAAGAAAACTCTGTCTTATCTCCATCGGGAGCCACGGTCAACAATTTAAACTCATAGTCGATATAAGCCTCGGGAACCAAACAGGTTATCACGCCGCTATCGCTATCACCTACATATTCCCAGGTAGTAGTATATCCGGGCCTGACCCATAGCTCTACATGATCGAATTCCGGATCATTGGGTGGAACCGTATACGAAACGGAAACTTTAACTTGATATCCTTCTTGCTTTGGTAAAATATCTTGTGTAAAGCCATCTATATAGATTGGGGAAGCCCCTGTTGTTCCAGGATCCGGAACCTCAAGCTGCACCCCCGGATGCCAGTCGTGGATTGTATAGTCGGGATTATAAATCTCTGCATAGTGTTCTACTACATGCAAGCGATATCCAAACTTCTCCGTCTCCTCAATTCTTAAAACACGAAACTTTTTATCGGAAAAATTAAGGCTGGAGGAAGATACCTCGATGATATCGCCTACCTCTACCAAAGCATCCTTCAAGCCTATTTCAAACTGGAGATAGATATTTACAAACTTAGCCTTTTTAAAAAACAAGTTTCCAAGTTCAGCGGCTACGGTCATATTGGTTATAGCCGACAGATCATAGGTCACTTCCCGCACATAACCATCATCCTCTACGCTTTCAGTATCTTCGATAATTATATCCTGGAGGGTATAATTTTCACTCTCATCGGAGTATTTTATGCGGAGGCGGTTAAACTTGTTCTCTTCCCCAATGAAACCCCACTGGAGAGTTCCGGGCAAAATATTGGCAGCCTCGTTAAAGGATTTTACCGGAACGGAATCCTCCTCCGGAATACATTTATATATGCCACTGGTACGAATAAGCATCAGGCGCCCGGCAGAAGAGATAAGCTCTATCGCCTCACCATAACCGGCATCCAGGAAGGCCACATTAACTTTGTAGCCGTGGGTGGCACACCAGGCCGCCGCATCTAAAAAGGAATCGGTATCTATTTCATGGTTTATGCCAAGCCCAAAATAAGCATCTTCCAAAATAGTTTGGAGCGCCTCTGCCGGATTACTGCTTAAACCCGATACTAAAAAATTGAAACGGGCCGAGGAAATACTGGCTGTTTTTACCAGGTTTACTAATACATAAGCCGTGCTGTGATAACGGAAAGTTAACGTCTGTCCGGTATCCTGAATAATTTCAACCGAGTCGAACGTGATATATCCACTATTAGTCGCCTGGGATACTTCCAAAGTAAAAATCCATTTTCCTTTATAAGGCAAAGAAGCTGTGTGGGTACTTTCTGTTAAACCCTCTACCGGTTCTTTCTCTGTGTGGCTTCCACCATCACAATCATCATCTGGAACCTCATACTTCACAAATTTCCTAAAGAAACCGCTGTCCGAAACCAAGGTTAACGATCCAACATGATCCTCTTCCTTACCTTTAATAGACCAGGTCTGAGCTGAACCAGCTTTAGGAGACCAATGCTGAAGATAAAATTTCACTTCATCGCCGGAGCCAACTCCCATAATAGCAATTGAATAGCTCTCTACCGTCTCTCCCTCATATGCGGCGCCACCAATACGCTTGCGGCCTTTGTTTGCCACGGAAATAGCGCTTTCCTGCCCGCTGCC
>QIEW01000268.1 GCA_003230535.1 bacterium | reverse complement strand
CCGATGTAGGACAGCCCAAAACGGGTAGGCAGGGCAAAATCACACTGCACAGTAGCACATTGCCATAACCGGCCCAAGGCGTCTTTAAGTTTTACGTCGATCTTGGGGCCATAAAAGGCCCCATCCCCTTCATGGACGGCGTAAGGGAGTTGCTTCTCTTCCATCGCCCGCCGCAAGGCGTTGGTAGCTCTCTCCCAATCAAGGCTTGTGCCGATGTAATGCTCGGGCTGCGTGGAAAGTTCCAGTTGATACTCAAACCCGAAAATTCCCATCACCTCAATTACAAAATCCAATACTCCGGTAATCTCACTCAAAAGCTGCTCCGGGGTACAAAAAATATGGGCGTCATCCTGGGTGAACCCCCGCACCCTGAACAGACCATGCAGCACGCCGGATTTTTCATGGCGATAGACGGTGCCCAGCTCAAAATATCGGATCGGCAACTCCCGATAACTCCTTAATTTAAATTTATAAATCAGGATATGAGCCAAACAGTTCATGGGCTTTATCCCATACTTCTGGCCCTCTATCTCCGTGAAATACATATTTTCACGGTAATGTTCATAATGTCCGGACTTCTCCCACAGGTTCAGCCGGAGCAGATGCGGCCCCGCCACCGGCTGATATCCCCGCCGCCGATGCTCTTTTTTCTCAAAATCCTCTATAATGTCACGTAAGATCGCTCCTTTGGGATGATAAAGGACAAATCCAGCCCCCGCCTCTTCCTGGATGCTAAACAGATCCAACTCCCGGCCCAGCTTCCGATGGTCGCGCCTTTTAGCCTCCTCTAAAAACTTCAGATAACTCTTGAGCCGGTCTTTGGTGGCAAAAGCGGTTCCATAAATGCGCCGGAGCATTTTGTTTTGTTCATTTCCCCGCCAATAAGCGCCGGCTACCGATAAGAGCTTAAAGGCCCGAACAAAATTAGTCGCCGGTATATGCGGCCCGCGACATAAATCCAGAAAGTCACCCTGCTGATAAATGCTCAATCCATCGGCCACACCTTCAATTAGCTCCAGTTTATAGAACTCGCCTTTTTCCTTGAAAAGCCGGCTGGCGTCATCTTTTGAGATCTCTTTCCGGTAAAAGGGTAACCCCCGGCGGATAATCTCCCGCATCCGATCGTTAATCCGGCCTAAATCATCTTCGGTAAAAGGTTCTTCCCGATCAAAGTCATAGTAAAAACCATTCTCAATTGCCGGACCAATGGCCAACTTTACTCCCGGATAGAGCTCCGCCACAGCTTGAGCCATAATATGAGCCGTACTGTGCCGCAGGATTTCCTCCCCGTCCGCCGAATCGGCAAACACCGGTTCCAGTTCCGTATCGGACTCCAGGCGGCAACTCAAATCCACCAGGCAACCGCCTGCCCGAGCCGCTAAGACAGCCTTAGCCTTGCTTCCTAAGACATCCCGCAGGATATCGGCGGCGCTTATTCCTCCAAGATAGCTCTTACTACTCCCATCAGGAAATGAGATGAGAACTTCTCCCAAAAATTACCTCCCCCCACAGACGACTTTGACCCGCCGTATTTACCACTGATGTCAACCAGTTAACACCTATAACCCGAATAGGGAACATAAATATGCTCCCGTTGGCCGCTTCCATAGCGGGAGTTTTCGGTGATTTGTATGAACCATTTTGTTTTTTGACCGTTATTTTGTAATTAGCTGTATTCAAATAACATCATAAATGTTTGCCGTGGATTTATGAATAATCCGGGATCATAAATATGAGCAAACTAATTTTTTATAATTTCTATACCATCTAAACACAAAAAGCACCCACAAAAGCCTCTACCAAGACTTCCTGATGCTTTATAAATTACCGGCTACATTTGCAAAACCCCTGCCCCCGCCATCATATTAGACCGCATCACAACAGCTGTGTTCCCTTCACATGGTAGGCGCGGGCGGTTTCGAACCGCCGACTTCTACCGTGTCAAGGTAGCGCTCTCCCCCTGAGCTACGCGCCTATACTGGACATATTAGTTAATACATTATATTTTGATTAAAAACCACTGTCAAGTACTGTTATAAATCCAAAATCCACCACCTATTTTGTATCTACCTGAATAGAAAAGTGTTTTCGCCGACTTTTCTGCACCAAATTGGTGAAACTAATTTACGTTTAGATGGCTGATACATCAAGGCAACCCCACTTTTGATGGTGGATTTATGGGCTACCCCCCCTTGATTATTATAGCCGTTCCCGATATAATCAAGTCGAATATGTATAATTATTTCATGGGATGAACAGAGGCGGAAGAGCATTAAATTATCTTAGATGATGGTCTCGTAAAAAGTTGTCATTCCCACAAAAGCGGGAATCCATCCTCCATCCTGATTTTAACTGTCTGAAAATACTGGATTCCCGTTTGCACGGGAATGACAAGAATGTGCGTTTTCTGACTTTTTACGGAAGCATCTTAGATAGTTAGTGCGCAAAAGGAGGATCAGTTTTTCCAGAAAAGGAATTGTGTATAATTAAAACCTGAAATGGGCTCCCTTGATGGAAATCAGTTAGTGAATTATCCCGCCAAAGGGTTAGGGTGTTCGGTCATGTCTCTTATATAAGCAGGTTATATGAAGCTATTGGTTGTTTGTTCTTGTCTGGACTTGAGCTATAAGCAGGGCTGTTCCCCATATTGGTGGCAACTCCTGAAAGGGTTGTACG
>QIEW01000275.1 GCA_003230535.1 bacterium | reverse complement strand
AATGACCGAGTTGCAGGGAGAAATCTGCTGCCACAACTCCCAATCTTAATGCGCCAATCGGCTTATACCTCAACTTTTTGAGAAGTTACTATTTATCTTCATAACTAATTGATATTGCGAAATATAAGTATTATAAATGTGGTTATGGACTTTTGCAATTTAGCACTAGTATATCACGCCGGGAGAGCCGGCTCTCAGTGCAGCGCTGGAGGTTGATCAGGTTGTACCGGCCGATCATGTACACTGGATTATACCATCACCCGGGCCTACGTCCCTGGCGCCCATCTTCCTGGCGCCCAAATTTGAGACTTGGTTATCCTTAGGGACCATCTATCGCCTGTCGGCGCCGCACTCCGCCGGTCACAATGGCCGCCATGCTTTTCTGTTTAGAAACGACGCCGGTTACTTTCTCCTGATCGGCGAGCAGACGGGATTTGAGCACATCGGTTTGGAAGAGGCCGATCTTTCTCTGCCGGAGATTGAGAATGGCGAGACAGGGAACGATGCGGAAGACGATCTGAACTTTGATATGTTATAAGGAGGATTGAGAGTTGTCACGTTGGATACGGTTTCTGTGATAGCTTGAGGCGCCATGCCCGGGTGCGTATGGAGCCTAAACTAATGGCGCCGCCCATGCAGTTCCAAACTGAGGCTGGCCGAGCGGTAAAGACAGCCCGGATTATAAAGACGCCGCTGCCAAAGACCTACTCTTACCTGCGTTCCCGATGCAGTGATGACCGGGAGTTTGCCCGGTACCTAATGGAGGCCGACCCGGAGATTGACACCGAAGCTGCCGGCAGATACACCGGCCCCACCGACCGGGCGCTGCTGGATGCCCGGGGGCAGTTGCTTTATGCCGCAACGGAGGTGGAGGTGGTACGGGATCAGAGCGGCCGGGAGATAGAACGCCGGCCTCCGGTGGAGATGCCTGCCAATGTTGATACTACAGATACCCCTGGTCTGGACGGGCAGGATGTTCAGACGCCATGATGCCGACCGGGCGCTTTGTGTTTACCCGCAACTACCGCGTACGTCATATTGACGGACTGACGTTCGATTTTTTGTTCGCTATGGCTAAAGGGCTTGCTGACTCCCTGGTATTACTCGGCGCCGGCGCACAAGGAAAAGAGCCGCTAATCCTGGAACGTAATGGATTGCCATATAGAGGCTTTCTGGAGTAGTAGACAAAAACAGTTACTGGTTATACAGCATAGTTAGAATAGCACAAAGTAAACTCCCGCTTCGCAGAAATGCTATGAGGAGAATGTTTCTAATTTAATCTTTATGTTACGAGCTATTTCATTCTCGTTCTTGTTTGCTTCGCACTCCCATATTCTAAAGACAGTCCACCCTAAGTTAATCAAATGTTCGTTTACCTGCCTATCTCTTTCCTTGTTTTTCAATATTTTTTTATCCCAATATTCTTTATTGGATGACGGGGTTGTGTTTCTACAATTATGTCCATGCCAAAAGCAACCATCGACAAATAGCGCTATTTTCTTGCGGCAAAAAACAAAATCCGGTTTTCCAAATACCGGATAATTTCGACGCCAACCTATAATATGATGCCGCTTAAAAATTTCAATTAACTTTAATTCTGTAGACTTGTTTTTACTTGACCTAACCGTCCTCATTATTTCAGAACGTTTTTCTTGAGTAAAAACATCCATCGCATATATCCAGACTATTTAATAACAACCCAACTTTCATCAAACCCAATTTGATTCATTGTTTCCTCAAAATCCAATACAGGGGGTCGCCTTATTTGAAAACGAACTGCCGACACAGGAACTTGATATTTTATGGTAAATTGCGAGCCATGAGGCTGCCATGTAAACCTATGAAAATTAGACGACCTATCATAGCCTTCGAAATTCCCTCTTTTGTTTAAGCGCCATTCATATTCGTTAGAGACAAATTTATGCATATCTGTCTCAAATAGAGTGAATTCAAGGGAGTTAATATTTCTGATCAGAATTGCGGTTCTTAGAGAGTCAAATTTGTCAAGAGCGATATTCACTCGCTCATTCCATATTCCAAGAACCGCTCTACCAGTTCTTTGAAGATCAGCGTGCGGATTTTCTATGCCATAGGAATAATCGGGCGAATTTCTTCCGGAAATTACGCGTATTTCTTTACAGGAATGAGGAGTTTCCTTTTTGACGCTTTTGACAGACCAGACTTGTCCCTCTAAAACAACATCTGCCAAACCTACAGGGCTGGATAAATGCTCCCCGTCAATAGATTTGGCAAATATATCGCCCCAATCTTCGCCGCTTATCTTTGATTTGCCAATTGCAAAATTATATATAAGCCAACGACCGATCTCGTAAATCACGCTTTTCGGGAATTCTCCCAATGGATAAAGCTCTTTGCCTATCCTGTTTTTTCCGTCTCTCAGCCTCGGACGTTGCATTAAGAACCTCTTTTATAACCCTCTTAATCATGGTCACAGGAACGGCATTCCCCGCCTGTTTTCTTGTTTGCGAATCCGAACAAACAATCTTAAAAGTATCTGGGAATCCTTGCAATCTAAGCATTTCACGCGGAGTTAATCTGCGCTCCCCATTGACAAGCAAATAGTTATAAGACGCTCCTGCCCGCAATGCGCATGAAAAAGGATGGCTTGATACGTTGCCGCCTTTGTTCTCATGCCATATAGCCAGTTCATAGCGGCTTTTATGAAGACCATGTCTCTTTTCTCGAATTGCTTTGCTTGCATAATATTTTTCGTCGACATTGTTCTCAAGAACTTTAGAAAGAGGTCTGTAACTCGCAATTTTGGGGGGCCACGCAAACTCTATATCATTGTTTAAAAACCCTACTATTATTGTTCTTTCTCTTTTTTGAGGAAGACCATAATCAATCGCATTTAAGATTTTCCAATATGTTTTATACCCTATTTCATTTAACGACTTCAAGATTCTGGTAATTGCTCTTTTTTTATCGTGGGATGCAAGCTGTTTTACGTTTTCAAGAACAAGCATAGGAGGCTTCTTTTCTTGAAGAATTCTTACGATCTCAAAAAAAAGAGTCCCCCTCATATCGTCAAACCCTAATCTATTTCCAATAATACTAAAAGGCTGACAAGGGAACCCTGCACATAGCAAATCATGCTTTGGAATATTTGACGTTTCTGTTTTTGTAATATCGCCATGCGGTTTAATTCCATAATTGGCTTCATAAGCGTCTCTCGCTATAGCGTCAATTTCGCAAGCAAAGAGACAATGACCGCCATTTTCCTTTGCTGCAATGTGGAATCCTCCTATTCCCGCAAATATATCTATGAATATAAACTTATTCATTTAAGTACCTTATTATAGGATGGACTAATTTTAGTATGGCCATATAAAATATATTCTACTATTTAGCGGTGAGTAAATCAACAACATTTTACCGTTTTTTCAGGAGCCCATATCGAAATTATCTCCGGCCCTGAGGTTCTCTCCAAATGGATCGGTGAATCAGAGCGCAGCTTAAGGGAAATTTTTCAAC
>QIEW01000112.1 GCA_003230535.1 bacterium | reverse complement strand
AATATACAAAGCGGCGCTGACGAGCGTTCCGCGGCGGAGTGCGGCGCCCGGGTTTCCGCCCTTACCGGTGCGCACAAAGAAAACTCCGATAATGGAAGCGATAATCCCCAAAGCAGCCAAAAACAACGGTAACAACATATTTTTAAAATTCCCGTTTTCCGCCGCAATCACTAAGGTGGCAATAATTGCTCCGACGTAGGATTCATAAAGATCGGCTCCCATACCGGCCACATCGCCGACGTTATCGCCGACCAGGTCCGCAATCACAGCCGGGTTACGGGGATCGTCCTCCGGTATGCCGGCCTCAACTTTACCTACCAGATCAGCGCCCACATCAGCCGCTTTTGTATATATACCGCCGCCTACACGGGCAAACAGCGCCACAGAACTGGCGCCCATGCTAAAACCGGCTAAGGTGCCGGTAACACTCCGCATGGTGGCTACGGAAGAGTAGTCGCCTCCGGAAAAGAAGATATACAAACCGGAAATGGCGAATAAACCAATGCTCACCACCGACAAACCCATTACCGCCCCTCCGGGAAAGGCGACTCTAATCGCCTCATTAAATCCTAAGGTGGCCGCCTGGGTAGTCCGCGTATTGGCGCGCGTGGCGATGTGCATGCCTACGTAACCGGCGGCTGTTGAGCAAAGCGCGCCTAAGATAAAGGCGACCGCTGTCTTCGGCGTAATTCCCAAGGCCACAATCACCGCTACAACGGCTACAAAAATGCCGATACTCTTATATTCCCGGTGCAGGAAAGTCATCGCTCCCTCATGGATATATCCCGAGAGCTCCTGCATCAGCTGGTTACCCGGATCTTTCTTTACAATCTTACGCGCCAGCAAGGCTACAAAAATCATTCCTAAAAATCCTACCCCTAAAGGGATTAAAAGTGGATCCATCTATTTCCCTCTCCTCATTAAGTTAAAAAAGTTAAAATTTCCGGCGAAGTCTATGTCCATTTAGCCAAAGTCCATAATTTTAAACAGATACAGGGCTTGATTGTATAGTTTTTGGTTATATTTGTCAATCTTTTTTTACATGGGCTGGATATTTGGGATTGATTGAGAAAGTAATTCCGCATTACATTAAAGAGGTGTTATAATAAAGACGGTTGCTAATTTCATATTATCCTTAAAAGACAAGGTTGCTGAAATGAAATTATTAAAAACTCCTTTCACCTGTTATCTTCCGGTGTTAGCTTTGTTCGGCCTGTGCTGGTTGGGGCTGCCGGGTGAGAGTGTAGCTAAGGGAGCGGTTTATGTAGCTACGGTGGAAGGGGATGCGATCACTCCGGTAACTGTCGGCTACCTGGATCGGGCAATCCGTGAGGCGGAGACGGCCCGGGCGGTCTGCCTGGTGATCAAGCTGGATACTCCCGGCGGGTTGCTGGAAGCCACCCGCAGCATCGTCAAGCGCATTATGAATGCCCGCACTCCGATTGTGGTTTATGTTTCACCCCGGGGAGCGCGGGCGGGATCAGCGGGCGTTTTTATTACCTTAGCGTCACACGTCGCCGCGATGGCGCCTTCCACCAATATCGGCGCTGCTCATCCGGTAACCATAGGGGGCGGGGGGCCCTTGGAACGGTTAAGCCGGACATTCAAACAGAAAGATCAGGAGCAGGATGAAGACCAAGATACCCAGGAAAAAGAAGTAACCAGTCCGATGACTGACAAAATTATGAATGATACTATTGCCTGGGTGCGCGCCATCGCCACCGAGAGGGGCCGTAACGTGGAATGGGCGGTAAGGTCGGTCACAGAAAGTATCTCTGATTCAGAGAAGGACGCTTTAGCGGCCGGGGTAATAGATTTTGTGGCTGCGGATCTGACAGAGCTGGTTGCTAAGCTCGACGGCCGGAGGGTAAAGCTGCCGGATGGGGAACAGGCGCTGGAGACCGCCGGAGCGAGGGTTATCTTCGTCGATTTATTGTTCCGGGAACGCTTCCTGCGGGTAATTGCCCATCCCAATGTAGCCTACATCCTGATGCTCCTGGGATTTTTCGGCTTATTATTTGAATTTACTCACCCTGGGATCGGCTTCCCTGGGATAGCCGGAACCATTTGCATTATCCTGGCGTTTTTCTCCTTCCAGGTCTTGCCCGTTAACTATGCCGGTCTGGCCCTTATTTTATTAGGGATTATTCTACTGATTGCTGAAGCCAAAGTAGTCAGTTATGGATTGTTGACTTTAGGAGGTGTAACCTGCATGTTTTTGGGCTCACTGATGCTGTTTGATGCCCCGGGGGAATATATGCAGGTCTCCTTGAATGTTGTTCTGCCGCTGGTACTGGCTATCGCCGGTATTACGGTCTTTTTGGGCGCTATGGTTTTTCGGGCTCAACGGCAAAAAGTATTCAGCGGGCCTGAAGGACTGGTAGGCGAAGAGGGAGCGGCCCGGAGCGATATTGCTCCC
>QIEW01000020.1 GCA_003230535.1 bacterium | reverse complement strand
TAATCACCAGTTTGAGCTCATCCTGTGGATTAAGGCAGCTTAAATTGGCCCAATACATCCGGTCCGCCATCCCACTCCCCGGACATTTTAAATCCATGATGCGAATCACATTTGGCGGAAGAATACTTATATCTAAACTGCCATTGGTCTCCAGCAAAACATGATAACCTTTATCCACTAAACTTTGACATAAAACAGAAGTCTCACTTTGAAGTAAGGGCTCCCCACCAGTGATTTCAACCAGACTACAATTATATTTTCGCATCTGTGCCATGACTTTAGTCAAGCTTAACTGCCCGCCCCCTTCCCTGGCAAAGGGAGTATCACACCAACGACAACTCAAGTTACAACCGCCCAGGCGCACAAATACGCAAGGGAGACCTGCATAACTGGATTCACCCTGAATACTATAGAATATTTCCGCGACCTTCATCTGATACCAAGTTGCGTTCAAATGAGTAATGACTGATACCCCGAATATAATTCGGGATTTATAACACGCTCCCGTTGGTCGCTTCCATAGCGGGAGTTTTCGGTAATTTGTATGAAAATTTTGTTTTTTGACCGTTATCTTGTAACTAGCTGTATTTAAGCAACATCATCAATGTTTGCCGTGGATTTATGAATAATACGGGATGCCAAGGGAGCACTTTTCCGATGTTTCGGCTTGTCTCAAGCCGAAAGTGTCAAGGGAAACGCACCCCTTTATAGTAGTTTCGGCCTGGGGACAGACCGAAACATCTAAGAAGCTCAAAGTGATAAGTTAATTATTTACACTCACTAAGACTAAAATAACAGGTAAACCTGCCGGAGGGCAATCCCAAGGCGCTACAGTTATCTTATGGCAGCCGCTTAATTGGTGGTGGGGAGAGAAAATATGGTGGCGGTGCAGGGATTCGAACCCCGGACACTGCGGATATGAGCCGCATGCTCTAACCAACTGAGCTACACCGCCAACGGTAAATTTTATGTGTGCGGTAATCCCTTCTGTTTGTTCAAACAAACAATCGACTTCCGAAGATGTCTGGGAACCGACCGGACAATTCATTTGTCATATATTCCTCTATCTCTGTAGCGGTAGACAGATTGAGCGCTCGATAAGTGACTTCAGCCGCCTCCGATAAGCTTACGCCGCGGATGAGATGCTTAATGGTGGGAATAGAGGCGGCGTTCATGCTCAACTCATCAATCTCCAGACCTACCAGGATCAAGGTACATAGAGGATCGCCCGCCATCTCTCCACACATACCTACCCAAATTCCTTGATTATGAGCAGAGGCGATTACTGATTTAATCGTCCGTAAAATCGCCGGATGAAAAGGCTCATACAGGTAAGCTACCCGCTCATTTCCTCTGTCAATAGCGATCATATACTGGATAAGATCATTAGTGCCTATGCTGAAAAAATCACATTCTTGCGCCAGCAGATCAACTGTCATTGCTGCTGACGGAACTTCTATCATAACCCCAACCTGGATAGCCTCATCAAACAGAGCGCTTTCTCTACGCAGCTCCCTCTTTACATCTTCTAAAACCGCTTTAGCCTGCCTAAGCTCTATTACACCGGAAACAAGGGGAAATAGAATTCGCAGATTACCCTTTATGCTAGCTCGAAGGATAGCCCGAAGCTGTTGCCGGAGCAAATCCTCCCGTTTCAGCGCAAACCGGATAGCCCGCAGCCCCATGACTGGATTTACCTCAGGCTCGATCCCCAAATGGGGCCCGACTTTGTCGCCGCCAAAATCCATGGTGCGGATAACGGCAAACTTAGGATGAAGTTCTGTGACAAGGCGCAGGTAGGCTTGATATTGTTCCTCTTCAGTAGCCACTTGAGTTTGACCGGGCGGTCGGTCAAGGTAAAGAAACTCTGTCCGATAAAGACCTACCCCTTCAGCGCCATGATACAAGATAGCAGGTATCTCGTAAGGAAATTCAATGTTCCCCGCTATTTCCAGGCGATAGCCATCTCTGGTTTCCGCGGGTAAATTGCGGAGCTTGTGCAGCCCCCTTTCAAAATAGACGTATTTATTGCGCTTCTCGGCATATTGAATAAATTGTTCCTTGGTAGGATTTACTATCACCAGTCCATTTATGCCATCCACTATGGCGGGCTCCCCGGATTTAACCTTGCGGGAAATATCTCCTAGGGCCACAACGGCCGGTATTTCCAGCGACCGAGCCATAATAGCGGTATGGGAAGTGCGGCCGCCCAAATCCGTGGCAAACCCTTTTACCTTGCCTTTGTGCATATGCACGGTATCCGCAGGCGTCAGATCATGAGCAATTACTATAGTATCTTCCTTGATCTCTGAAAGGCTCCCGGCAGTAGCTCCAACTAAGGCCCGCTTTATCTCTTCGCCTACTTGTTCTATATCGGCTTTACGTTCCCGTAAATAAAAATTATCCATCTGATCAAAGGCGGCGGAGAACTGCTCTAATACTTGCTCCAGCGCCCATTCGACATTTATCTGATCAGTTTGGATTATATCGGTAACCGCTTCAATCAGAGTTTGATCTTCCAGCATCGAGATATGGGCGTCTATAATAAGTAGATGGGTTTTGTCCTTAAAATCCCGAACAATCTTCTCCTTAGCCTTTTCTAATTGAGTCTTAGCCTGATTTAACGCATCCCTGAAACGTGCTTCTTCTGCTGCAAGCAGATCTTTGGGAATTGCTTTTCTTTCCGCTCTAACTCTATAATGATCAATGAGATGAATTCTACCGATTGCTATCCCGGGTGATACGCCAAGACCGCTAAACATTTAATAAGTTACTCCTTCGCTTCCTTATTGTTTTCACCAAAACCATCTTCTACCAGTTCGGAAAGTCTCTGCAAAGCCAACTGTTCATCTTCTCCGGTCGCAATAAGCACAATCTGAGAATTATATCCCGCGGCCAGCATCATAAGCCCCA
>QIEW01000278.1 GCA_003230535.1 bacterium | reverse complement strand
CAATGACCGAGTTGCAGGGAGAAATCTGCTGCCACAACTCCCAATCTTAATGCGCCAATCGGCTTATACCTCAACTTTTTGAGAAGTTACGCGGAGGCTTTATATAATTTCCTGTAGTATAAAAAATAAATTAGCACGCACTATTTATGCCTTTTACAGTAAATTTTAAGCAGATGAAGTTGATCCGTAAATTTATTTCAGGCCGGTATTTCGTCCAGTCGTTATCTTGCGGCGGCTATTTTAATCTGCTAATTTACAGGAGGTAGTAGTTGGCTTGGTTTAGGAGAGATAAGCATAAAGATAAAAATAATAAGGAGAGAACGGAAGGCGCCAGACTTAAAATTCCTGAAGGCTTATGGGTGAAATGTAATCATTGCAAGGAAATTATCTACAAAAAGGAAGTGGAAAAGAACTGGAATGTATGTCCAAAATGCGACTACCACTTCCGAATCCGTACCGAGGAGAGGCTTCGGATTATTTATGATGAGGGGAAGTATGAAGAGTTTAATACTGACTTGCAGCCATGCGATCCTTTGAGTTTCAAGGATGTAGTAAAATATAAGGACCGGTTGCTGGAGCATCAGCGCCGCACCGGACTGAACGACGCTGCCATCAATTGTGAAGGTCATGTGGGAGATCACCCCTTAATTATCAGCGCCCTGGAGTTTGATTTTATGGGAGGGAGCATGGCATCCGTGGTCGGGGAGAAATTGAGTTTAGCTATTGAGAGGTCTGTAGAAAAACATTGTGCTTTCATGAGTATTGCCTCTTCGGGCGGGGCCAGGATGCAGGAGGGGATAATCTCCTTGATGCAAATGGCTAAGACCAGCGCCGTTACAGTGAAGTTGGCCGACGAGGGGCTGCCCTTTATCTCCTTGCTTACCGATCCCACTATGGGGGGAGTTTCCGCCAGTTTTGCGATGCTGGGGGACGTAATTTTAGCCGAACCTAAAGCCTTGGTTGGCTTTGCCGGCCCCCGAGTTATTGAGCAGACTATCGGCAAACCGCTGCCCGAGGGATTTCAACGGGCGGAATTTTTATTAGAACATGGCATGGTGGATAGTAGTAAGACGGAAAGATCTGCGACAGTGTTTAATCCATCTCCTGGATTTTTTCTTAGGGCCGCCGCATACAAGAATTAATAATTAAGGGTCATCCACCGGAGATGCTTGTTCAGCCTAATTATGAGCCTTCCTCTATTAACTCTAGAGTAAGGGTATGCGATGAAAGACAATATTATAGAGCGTTAGGCTGGCTCTACGATCTACAGCGGATCGGGACCAAATTCGGCCTCGCTCTGTTATCTGCCTTAGGCGAACCTCACCGATGTTTCTCCTCAGTTCATATTGCCGGTACCAACGGCAAAGGCTCTACGGCAGCCTATTTGGCCGCTATGTTGGATGCAGCCGGCTATAGAGTAGGGTTATATACCTCTCCGCACCTGGTGGACTTTACCGAAAGGATAAAAATTTCCGGTCGAATAATCAGCCAAAATTGTCAGGGACTACAGTCTATACCTCCAGATCAGGTAACCGTATACCTGACTAAAATAAAGGACATAATAAACAGTTCGAATGTTTTTTCCAGGTCAGCTCACGGTACCCTTAATGGTTACGAAGCCGATTCCCCTGAGCCTCAGCTTAATAAGGCTTTAGTCGCCCATCCAACTTTTTTTGAGGTAGCCACCGCTCTGGCGTTTGCCTGCTTTGCCGACCACGGCGTAGACATAGCCGTAATAGAGACCGGCATGGGTGGCCGGTTAGACGCAACTAATGTTCTCCAGCCGCAAGTGGCGGTTATTACCAACATTAACATGGATCATCAGCAATACTTAGGGAGTACGCCGAAGAAAATCGCTAAAGAAAAAGCGGGGATCATAAAAGATGGTATAATGGTTGTCTCGGGAGTAGAGGAACCGGAGTTGCAAGCAGTACTCCTGGAAGAGTGCCGAAAAAAGCAAGCGAAACTTCATTTTCTACGACCGGATGTCATTTGGCGGCAGAAAGAAGAAGGCTGCCGGGGACAGGAATTTTCTCTGAAAACCCCAGTCCGATACTATTCTGGATTGAGGATTAGACTGAGGGGGACATACCAAGCAGCAAATGCCGCCCTGGCAGTAATGGCCGCGGAAGCGCTCTGCTCCAGGGAGAGCGCACATCTTAATTGGAATATCTCAGAGGATGCTGTCTGCCGGGGTTTGGCCAATACCCGGTGGGATGGGCGGATGCAAGTCTGGGAGGATGTTCCCTTGCCCGGGTCGGTAAGTTTCGGCCCCGTTCCCTTGGTGCTGGACGGGGCGCATAACCCTGGGGCAGCCCGGACGTTGGCGGATAACCTCCGCCGGTGCTTCTATTTCCAATCGCTAATTCTAATCTTAGGGGTGATGCAGGATAAGGATATTCAAGGGATTGCTCAGCCACTGGTTAACCTGGCGCAGCGGCTGATAATGACCAAGGCTGATAATGACCGGGCGGCGGCGCCGGAACTGCTGGCTCGGAGTATCTCTTTCCGGCCTGACCAGGAAATGATTATCGCCTCTGATGTGGAGCAAGCGTTAGCATCTGCTAAAAACATAGCGAACCCTGGGGATTTAATTTGCCTGGCCGGGTCTCTCTATTTAGTGGGGGATGCGATAAGATATTTGCGGGGCCTGCCTAAGCCCCGCTGGAAAAGCGTACAGTAAAATTAATTTGAAATTGATGAAAAGATGAAAGAGCAATTAACCCTGATATTCACAAATCCACGGCAAGCATTGATGATGTTATTTAAATACAGCTAGTTATAAAATAACGGTCAAGAAACAAATTTTGATACAAATTGCCGAAAACTCCCGCTACGGAAGCGACCAACTCCGAGCGTTTGTATGATCCCGAATTATTCGGGTTAAAAGCCTTGGGTTATATTCTAATGATGCAAGTAAAACAGTACCTTAAAAATATTTTGGGTTGGATATGATTTCTCAGTGTCAGCTCTCAGTAATTATTCCGGCGCATAATGAAGCGGGAGGCATTGGGCGGATATTAGAGAAACTGGCGGCGGTATTGGAGCAGAGCCCATACAGCTATGAAATTCTGGTAATTGACGATGCTTCTACCGACGGGACAGGAAAAGCAGCGGCTCAAGCCGGGGCTACTGTTGTGCGGCATCCGTATTGTTTGGGCAATGGAGCGGCGGTGAAGACCGGTATGCGCCGGGCGCAGGGGGAAATCTTAGCGCTTATGGATGCTGACGGCCAGCATGACCCGGAGCAGCTTCCTGACCTGCTTAAAGATATTTCTGATTATGATATGGTGGTAGGAGCCAGGGTAGGGGATAAGTTTGCCCCTTATCACCGTAAATTAGCCAATCGGTTCTACAACTTATTGGCTACATATATCACCAACCAACCTATCCGGGACCTTACTTCAGGTTTTCGAGTGGTAAAAAAAGACCGGGCTTCTCGATTTATATATCTGCTTCCCAACTCATTTTCCTACCCGACAACTATTACGCTGGCTTTACTAAAAGCAGGTTTTAGCGTAAAATATGTGCCGATAGTCCCCGGTAGGAGGACAGGAAAAAGTAAGCTCAATCCTTGGGAGCAAGGCTGGCGCTTCTTACTGATCATTCTTAAGATTTAAAATATTTCTGCCGATCAGTCTGACTTCGCTTTTATTGGGTTTAGCTTGGGGCGCTTATATGATTATCTGGCATAAACATTTTAGTCCGCTGGTGCTGTTGTTGCTGATCGTGGCCGTGCTGGTGTTTTTAATGGGGCTGATTGCTGAGGAGATAAACATGCTCCGTTTTGAGCGGAGTGAGCACTAAGCTGAAGGTTGGATTGGATTGTCGGGGAGAGTTATTTTCTACCGCTCTAAATTCACCGTTTTAATTAGCAAGGAGAAGGAGATTATAGATGGTCAGTGTAGGTGTCATGGGGTGTGGTTATTGGGGGTCAAATCTGATCCGGAACTTGCATGAGCTTGACGGAGCAGATTTACGATATTGCTGTGACTTGGATGAGAAACAGTTGAAGCGGTTCAGCCATTTCTCTTCAGAGGTATGTCTTACTCAGGATTACAATAAGCCGCTGGCTGATCCGGACCTTCAGGCGATAGTGTTGGCAACCCCCGCCGACACCCATTACTCGCTAGCCAAAGAGGTGCTGCTGGCCGGAAAAGATGTATTAGTGGAAAAGCCGATGGTTCTCCGCTCGCATGAAGCTGAGGAGTTGATAGAGCTGGCGGAAAAGCTGGGCCGGATTATTATGGTGGGGCATGTTTTTTTGTATAATCCAGCGGTAGTCAAGCTCAAGGAATATGTTAAGCAAGAAAAAGTAGGGAAGGTCTATTATCTATATTCGGCGCGCGTAAATTTAGGCCGGGTGCGCACCGACGTATCAGCCATGTGGAATCTGGCGCCGCATGATATTTCTATTATGTGCTACTTGCTGGATGCGGAACCCATAGCAGTGGGGGCGCAAGGAGCAGCTTATCTTCAACCGGGAATTGAGGATACAGTTTTTTTGACCCTGGTGTTCCCTGGAGGGCAACTGGGGCAGATCCATGTCAGTTGGCTGGACCCCAGCAAAAAGAGGACTATGACCATTGTTGGTTCTGAAAAAATGATTATCTATGATGATGTGGATAATGAAGCCAAACTCAAGGTGTATGATAAAGGAATCACTATGCAGGATGCTTATTACAGTTTCGGTGAGTTTCAGTTCAAACTCCGCTCCGGGGATGTTTTTATTCCTAAGCTTAATCTCAAGGAACCCTTAAAAATAGAATGCTCACACTTCATAGACTGCATTAAGACTAGAAAAAGTCCCCTCACCGACGGACGAAACGGGTTGGGGGTAATCCGGGTATTGGAGGCGGCTCAGGCGTCGCTTTCAAAGCAAGGGCAACTGGTGGAGGTAAGACATTGAAGATACAGTTTATGGATCTCAAAGTCCAGTATCGGGCTTTGAAGGAAGAGATAGACCAAGCTATTGGCCGGGTAATAGATGCGGCGCGATTCATCCAAGGTGAGGAGGTCAGGCTGCTGGAACAGGAATTTGCGTCTTACTGTGGAGTGCAGTATGCGATCGGGGCCAGTTCCGGCACTACCGCCCTGCATCTGGCTCTTCTCTGTTGCGGGGTAACCTCCGGGGATGAGGTAATTACTGTCCCCCATACTTTTATAGCTACGGTGGAGGCCATCTCCCATTGCGGGGCCTATCCGGTATTTATTGATGTAAACCAATTCAGTTATAATATAGATGTGGAGAAATTGGAGCATTTTTTAAAAGAGGATTGTTTTTATGATGAGAGACAAGGCGGGCTCAAAAATCGACACAGCGGCCGCCGGATAAAAGCAATTATCCCGGTGCATCTCTATGGCCGGCCTGCTGATATGGAACCGATCATGGAGCTTGCTCGACGCCATAACCTCCAGGTGGTAGAGGATGCCGCACAAGCCCATGGGGCAAAATACCGGGGACAGCGGGTGGGCAGTTTCGGAGATGTAGCCTGCTTTAGCTTCTATCCGGGGAAAAATCTCGGGGCTTACGGTGATGCGGGTATCGCGGTTACCAACTCCCCGGTGTTGGCTGGAAAGATGCGGAAGCTTTCCGATCATGGGCGCGAGGATAAATACCAGCACTTGGAGGTAGGCTACAATTATCGGTTGGATACTATCCAAGCAGCCGTGCTCCGGGTAAAACTAAAACATTTGGATACCTGGAATGACTTGCGGAGGCAAAACGCTAATAGCTATTTCCGACAGCTCCAAGACACTCCCCTGGCACTCCCCAAAGAACAACCCGGCACCCGTCATGTATACCATTTGTATGTGGTGCGGACACCCCAGCGGGATCGACTAAAAAATCATCTGACTGCTAATAGAATAGCTACCGGAATCCATTATCCTATACCATTGCATCTTCAGCCGGCTTATGGCTTTCTAGGCTACCGGACCGGTGACTTTCCAGTGTCAGAGATGTGTGCTGATCAAGTGCTTTCCCTGCCGATGTATCCAGAACTGCCCGAGGTTGAGATTG
>QIEW01000015.1 GCA_003230535.1 bacterium | reverse complement strand
GTTGCAGAAGTACTACTCTCTGTAACCTCTGCGTTCTCTGCGGTTAAAATCCTTTTTTACGGGCAGGATTATAGGTTTGCGTAACATGAGTATATAAGATAGCTAATGCCAGCAATGTAATGGCTCCAGGCTCTGCCTGGTTTTTTATAAATATAGCCATAAAAGATCTGATTTGCCAGTTGCCTTCAAAGACAACATAATCTCTCAGCGCTCCTGATGGTTAATCTTCAGGGTCAGCTGAGGCAGAATAAACCTATCTTCGGCAATTATTGTACCTCGGTGGGGTCCGATAAGATATCAATTTCCCCCTTTTCCTGCATATATCCCGGGATTACCAGGTAATACTCTTGTCTTCCCTCCCGTAGGATGACTTTACGTTTACCGATACTTATTATTTCTTTAGTATCCAGCCAATCCCCCGCTCTTAAGATCGAGTTTGGACTAATAATTGCCACCCGAAAGTCGGGAAAATCCAGGATACCTTCCAATTTATATTTACCTAGTCTGGCTAAATTTATCGGTTCAGGCGCTTTTACTCTGACTTTGGTTTTCACCGCTTCCGGCAGCGGGGGCAGGAAAGGATCGCTAAGAACCTCCATAACAATAAGTCTCTCATTTCTCTTCCAGGAAGTTGCTATTATCAAGCTTTCGGCTGAAAATTTCACTTTCTTCTCTTCTGTTTTTCCATCCAGGTCTTTGAGTTGTTCAAAAATACCTTCTTTTATTTCCACTCCACTCAAAGTAAAACTGGCCGTTTGCTTTCCGGGGACGGTACGGCTTTGCCTTATACTAAGTTTTTCTATACTAAATCCTTTTTCTTTCTCTAAATTTTCCAACAGCTCTACCAGTTCCGAATAACCGCCTTCTACCTCTATTTGTCGGGAAAGGCGCCGATAATCCTGCTTCTCCTGAATTTTCGCCGGCCCCACCGAGGTAAACAGAGGAGTATATTGTTTCCCCAAGGTCTCTTCTATGTCCTGAAGGAACCACCATTTGTTGTATCCCTTACCAATATCCTGGAGAGCTTCTATCTCTTCTTTCTCTGCGAATTCCTGCTCCAGACTCTTTTCCGCCTGCAACTTCAGCCCGATTATATCCTGTTTGTTTTTTTTATGCTTCGACAGGGTATGTTCCTGTTCCTGATACAAATGGAACC
Source organism: bacterium (assembly GCA_003230535.1). Classification (GTDB taxonomy): domain Bacteria; phylum SZUA-182; class SZUA-182; order SZUA-191; family SZUA-191; genus SZUA-191. Next base: position 1,289 of record QIEW01000015.1, on the reverse strand, counting down.
CAAAACCTGTTCCTCCCATAAATAATACTAAAAATACTATCCAGGCTATTTTAAAAAGATTCATCTATTTATCTCTTTCTTTCCAATTCCAGGATAAAATTGATGGTACTTTTCTGGACATCTTTTTTCTTTTCTTTTCCATCTCCTGTCTTGACAACTTTGGAATTAATAATCCAGTCGCGAAGATCAAAATTAGCAGTCCAGACCGGGTCTTCGATTAGGTTGGCCATAAAACTAGCTATAAGTTGCAGAGGCTTTCCGCTATCGGAGGCATAGGTGGCCCCGGAAATTGTTACCTGCATGGCTGGTATTGCGGGAGTTTTTGGAGCAGGCGCCTTCTCTTTCTTTTTATTAAACAACTGCTTTTTTTTGCTTTTTCCCCCCTTCTTTTTCCTGGCCGCTGTCCGGGAGACCTTTTCTTTTACCTCGAAGCTGTCAAGCCATAATCCGGAAATAAGGTTTCGGCTTAGGGATTTAAGCTTATCGGTCCAGATGATAGACCTCTTTTTCAAGGCCAGCAATTCTCTGGTACGTCGGCGGATGAGTTCCCGGGCAGTTCTCTCTTTGGAGGCTCTTGTCCGAAGAGAGTTGACCGCCCTTTCTAATTTCACTATTTCCTGAGTGATGTCGGCAAGTTCCTTTTCTCTGGGAAGGTAGAAAGCCCAGAAGAAAAATCCCATTCCAGCGAGCAGCAGGGAATAACTCACTACCATTAAGCTCGCACTGGTACCAATCCGTTGGAATAGGTGAACTCCTACCTTGGGTTTTAAAGAAGAGAACCTTTTCTTTAACCGGTACAGGGGAGTGTCCTTAGGAAAGGACTTACCGGGGTTCATGAAGTCAAGCCTGAAATAAATCGGCATCTCACTCCTCAGCGCTTATACCAATTTGCCGCTAAAAATGTTACTTCCAGAGCGGGAAACTACTGTCAGAGTAAACACAAGAGCCTAAAGCCTTTACTCCTCATTGCCCTTGTATTGTACTCCCACATTTCATTGCAGCTTGTCGGTATTAAATATATAAAATAAACCAGCGGTTCCTAACCCGAATAATTCGGGACTTATAACACGCTCCCGCTGGTCGCTTCCACGGCGGGAGTTTTCGGTGATTGGTATGAGCCATTTTGTTTTTTGACCGTTATTTTGGGTTACCCTGAAACACTATACTACCCATAATCAAGATACAAGGAATTTCCATTTTCCCCCTCCCCTGGTGGGAGGGGATCAAGGGGAGGGGGAACCTCTTGGAGTTACCCTTCACCCCCACCTAACCTCCCCCATCAAGGGGGA
>QIEW01000312.1 GCA_003230535.1 bacterium | reverse complement strand
CTAACATTTCTTTGTCCATAATGCACTATTAAACAAGAAAAATATAAATTATTCAACAAAAAAACGCTCTATGCGTAACATGAGTTAATAATCCTTTCCAACACAGCATCTAGGATGCTTCTATCCATGGCCATTGTGTTTCTCTCAAATTAGCCGTTGCTTACTTTCCTCACCACCAAGATTTACCGCCGATAGTCCCGCTCTTTCATTACCCGCTGAACTTCCCGGCTCTCATCCCGCTCCTTGATGCTCCGGCGCTTATCATAAAGTTTTTTACCTTTGCCCAAAGCTAACTCCAATTTCGCCCGCCCATCCTTAAAATAAAGTTTTAAGGGCACTAAAGTATAACCGGACTGCGTTACCCGACCGACCAGCTTATCTATCTGGCGCTTATGGAGGAGGAGTTTTCGGGGACGGGTCGGCTCATGGTTAAATTGATGCGCCTGGGGATAGGGGCTGATATGGGTATTATATAAGTATAGCTCCCCATCCTTCACCCCGGCATAGCTGTCTCTGAGGTTGGCCCGCCCGGCCCGCAAGGATTTTACCTCCGTCCCCAAAAGTACCAACCCCGCCTCGCAGTTGCCCTCCAGGAAATAATCATGATACGCTTTGCGGTTGGTGCAAATAAATTCTTGTTTTGGGGCTTTGTGAGACATTTTAACCTCCCCCCCTTATAATTATATCAAGAATAGAAAAAAATGGAGCGGATGGGGAGCGGAGCAAATTAGAATTGTAACGTTAATGTTTTATACCCTGGTAGCGAATACCTGATGTGCCCAAGTATTTGAGGACTTGATCCATATTGGAGATCAAATCCATAGTGGCCCTTTCAATCTCGCCAACCATATCTTCTGAGCAATCTTTTATTTCGACCCCCTGGATGGTGTCCGCTATTTCTTGAAGCTGCGTTATCAAGTCACCGTTATCGAAGGTCTCACCCCAAAACTCACAAGCATCCAAGAAAAGTCGAATGCTACTGCGCAGCCGCTCACGATTTCGCCTTTCGGTATTCACATCTAAATCTGGATTGACAGACATCAGGTCACCTCTTTTTGGGACAGTTTCCGGCGTACCGAGGCGGCTTGAGTAAATCCTTCCCGTAATCCCGACCCGTCTTCTGCCGTAATTTTATCTCTCAGTTCCACCAACGCTTGCTGAAATAACTCCGTCATCTCTACAATATTACCCCGGTTGGATAAGCAAATGTCCCGCCACATCACCGGGTCACTGGCGGCAATCCTGGTAAAATCCCTAAAACCTCCGGCGGTAAAGGGTAATACCTCTCCCAGTTGATCATCCAGCTTTATTAGGGTTGATACCAAGGCATAGGCCACCACATGCGGCAGATGGCTCACTATAGCCAATATTTTATCATGATGTTGGGGATCCATGATCTCAACTTCAGAGCCGACCGCGCTCCACAGGGCTGCCACCCGCTGTTGGGCTTGTAATGAAGTATTGGAGGTAGGGGTTAGAATACATTTGGCTCCGGCATACAGGTCGGCGGAGGCGGCCTCCACTCCGGATTTCTCCGTCCCGGCAATAGGATGCCCGCCTACAAACATAACACCCTCCGGCAGAACCTCCTCAGCAGCCGATACAATCTCCGCCTTGGTGCTCCCTACATCAGTAATGATTACTCCGGGCTCCAAATAATTTCCCAACTCCCGGAGATACTCCACGATCACTCCCGTCGGGGTAGCTAATACAACCACATCCGCTCCCCGTAAGCCGGTCTTTTTATCCAGCTCAAAGTCATCTATGGCTCCCAATTGCCGAGCCTGTTCCAAACGGGACCGGTTTCGCCCGATGCCGATAATTTCTCTTGCGATAGAGCGCTTCTTGCAAGCCAAACCCAAGGAACCGCCCATCAGCCCCACGCCCACAATACAAATCCTGCCAAAATCAGGTTCCATTGTCATCCGGTTAAACTCCAAATTCGCCCTCTCCTCCGTATACACAGGAGAGATAAACAGTCGCGTGTGAATAACTCATCGGTTTCGATTTCCGATCTTTCGGCTTGTCTCAAGCCGAAAGGACTGAGGGCAGCGGCGCCCTGTCGGGTTTCGGCCTGAGACAGGCCGAAACATCTATATATTATAGTTGACACGACACTACCTTTTCCCCGGATTATTCATAAATACAAGGCAAACAGTGATGATGTTATTTAAATACAGCCAGTTATAAAATAACGGTCAAAAAACAAAATGGCTCATGCAAATCACCGAAAACTACCGCTATGGAAGCGACCAGCTCCGATCATATTTGTGATCCCGAATTATTCGGGTTCCAGGATTACTAAATTGTCTCTATGGATTACTTCATCATAGGATTTATAACCCAATATATTTTCCGGGTTTTCCGACCGATGATTTTTTCTACCTCCCGGGTATCGTAATTCACCAGCCCCCGTGCAAACTCCTCTCCTTGCGGCCCAAGGCAGGACACGGCATCGCCAATATCAAACTTACCGCCTACCCCGCAAATTCCTGAAGGGAGTAAGCTTCTCCCGCTTGCTACCAGCGCTTTCTTGGCTCCCTGGTCGACTACAATTTCCCCCCGGGGCCGTAACGCTTGAGAAATCCAGAGCTTATGTCTCCCTATGCGCTCCGGAAGAGGCCGGAAAAGCGTTCCCACTTCATCGCCAGCCATAATCCGGGCTAAGATACCTTCCCGCCGTCCATTAGCTACTATGGCAGGTATTCCCAAAGCGGTGGCAAAAGCCGCCGCCGCCAGTTTGGTAGCCATCCCTCCAGCGCTGAACTTCCCCTGCGAGGAACTTACCAGTTGTTTGATGTTCGGGGTGATCCGTTCGACATCAGAAATGAGGCCGGCGTCTTTATTGTGGCCGGGATCTTCATCATAAAGACCTTCCACATGCGAGAGGATGATCAGAATGTCCGCCTCCACCAGTCTGGTTACCAAAGCCGAAAGGTTATCATTATCGCCGAATTTGATCTCCTCCACGGCTACGGTATCATTCTCATTGATAATAGGGATAACCCGGTAATAAAGCAGCTTGAAGATAGTATGTCGAGCGTTAAGGTAGCGGTGGCGGTTCTCCAGGTCATCCCACGTGAGGAGCACCTGACCTACCTGCTGCCCATATTCTCCAAACAGTTTCTCATAGGCTCCCATAAGCCCCATTTGTCCCACCGCAGCAACCGCCTGCTTGAGGGGTAAGTCGGCTGGTTTTTCTTTTAATCCCAGCTTCATCATGCCGGCCAGGATTGATCCTGAAGAAACTAAAATGATCTCATAACCTTGCCGACGCAACTCTACGATGTAACGGACAAGAGAACCTATCGCCTCCATATCCAGCCCCCGTTCAGGCAAACCATCTCTGTGAGGGGCCAGAACACAGCTCCCAATCTTAATTACTATCCGCTTTACGCCAGAGAGCAACTTTTTGCGAAAGCTGTTTTCCATAAGCAACCCATTCCTTCTTTTAACCCGAATAATTCGAGATCATAAACACGCTCGGAGCTGGTCGCTTCCATAGCAGTAGTTTTCGACAATTTGTATGAGCCATTTTGTTTTTTGACAGAGTACCGGTACCCTTAGCGCTTTCGGCTTGAGACAAGCCGAAAGATCGGGCTTCTTTTAAAACTATTATGCCGATATGCCGCTAACATGTACATGAAACATACAATTTTTTTATTCAACCAACACTCCGGAGTGATAATATTTGTTCGGCTACTTTTCGGATTAAATCATCCAGCCCTTGACCGGTGATAGCTGATACGGGATACAAGTCCAATCCCTGCCGGCGACAATATTCCTCCACCTTTTGCAGCTGTGACGGCGAGGCTGCGTCAAGCTTACTGGCCACTACTATCTGTGGTAGTTCTCCTAACTTGGGACTGGCCAGCCGGAGCTCTTTATTTAATAGTTCGTATTCCCCAACAGGGTCTTGTTGATCCGATCCTTCCGAGACGTCTAATAAATGTAGGATGATGTTGGTACGTTCCAGATGTTTTAAAAACCGGTCACCTAAACCTACGCCTTGGTGAGCGCCAGGCAACAACCCAGGAATATCGGCTACGACAAAGCTCCGGTAGTTCGGGAGCTTTACCACCCCCAGGTGGGGGACGGTAGTGGTAAATGGGTAATCGGCGATTTTGGGATGTGCGGCCGAGATTTTGGAGATTAGGGTCGATTTACCTACATTGGGAAAACCCAGCAACCCTACGTCAGCCAGGAGCTTTAGCTCTAAAAACAGCCAGCGCTCCTCCCCCGGCCCACCTTC
>QIEW01000087.1 GCA_003230535.1 bacterium | reverse complement strand
AATTTCTCGGCTTCCCTCTCCCTGTTTTACACCGCTATTTTGGGTTACTCTGAAACACTATACTACCCATAATCAAGATACAAGGAATTTCTTTTTTTGGTTTATGCAGAGTGCCGTGAATACCCCGGAGATTCTGTGGTGTCAGATTCTCAAATCTGACACCCTCCCCTAATGGCTGTCAGGTCTGAGGACCTGACAGCACAAAAAACCTGAAAAGTCCGCACTGGCAGGTGCGCTAAGTTTTAGGAAAACTTCAGGTAATTCGGTGAAGGCGCGAGTAAAAGTATCGCGCCTTTAGTTTTTGTAACTGCAAGTGAGACAGAGCTTCGCGCCCCCTGGCGGGCCTGAGTTATATCTTGCATGGGCAATACAGATAATGAAGACAGAAGAGAGACTGACGGTCAACCTAGGCTCCAGGAGCTACCGGATAGTGGTGGGGGCAAATAATTTAGGGGAGCTTGGTCCTGCTCTGCAAGCCCTGGATTTGGGGAACAGTATTTTTATCGTTACCACTCCCCGGATAGCCGGCCTTTATGCTCAATTGCTGATTGATAAGCTGGCTTCCGCTGGTTTCCCCAAATCAGATATCTATTTAGCCCAGGTGCCCGAGGGTGAAGAGCATAAGTCGTCCGATGAGTGGCTGAACCTTCTGCATGAGTTGATGGAGTTTGACCGGGAGCTTACCCGGCATATCCTGGTGCTGAACCTGGGAGGCGGAATGATTGGGGATTTGGGCGGTTTTGTGGCGGCCACCTACCGGCGGGGAGTAGCTTATGTGCAGGTCCCCACCACATTACTGGCCGATGTAGACTCAGCCTTGGGGGGTAAGGTCGGCATAGATTTCGGGAATGCCAAAAACCTGGTGGGGGCGTTTTATCAGCCGCGGCTGGTATGGTTGGAGCTGGACTTCCTCCAGACATTGGGAGAGCGGGAACTGCGCTCGGGTATAGCTGAGATAGTAAAATACGGCGTGATTGCGGAGCCGGAATTATTTGCTTACCTGGAAGAGCATTATCAACAGGTACTAGCCAAAGATGTAGTTGCTCTGCGCAGCGCAATTCTACCATCCGCCAGGGTCAAAGCCCAAATGATAGAGCAGGATGAGCTGGATAACCTAGGCATCCGAGTGAAGTTAAATTTTGGCCATACCGTAGGACACGCCATAGAGGCCGCCGCCGGTTATACCAGATATACGCACGGGGAAGCCATAAGTATCGGGATGGTCTGTGCCGGCGAGATAGCCCGAGCGCTGGGGATGTTTTCCCAGGAGGAGTTGGGGCGCCTGGAAAGACTACTGACTACCTTTGGCTTGCCGGTGAGGATATCCCAGGTGGACTTCGAAAAAGCGTGGGAGTCTCTCCTTCATGACAAAAAATTTATCCGGGGAGAAAACCGCTTCGTCCTCCCTGTTAAAATCGGAGCGGTAGAGGTCCGGAGCGATGTCCCCCACGAGCTTATCCGTCAAGTGATAACATCCAGGATGTCAGAATAGTTAATTTTTCCAATCGTTATTCAATAGCTTAGTAATCCAGCCGGGGACAAGGTGACTGGGGGGCAGAAAATTACTTTTGTTCCAAAACGCTATTGAATCGGGCCTCAGATCAAAACCAGCCGATGCCTCCAACCCGCACATCATATCACACTTGCCGCAGTCAGCATCTTCCGTAGGCTCTACCGTGCAGCCGTGGGTTAACTTGCCGTCTGCGGTGGCTAACATCAGTATCCACGGATAGCAGACCTTATCTTTTTGGCCGACCATCTTAAGGTAGCTGTCGGAGCTGGCGATCTTGGGATATATCCGTTTGAGTTCCATTAGCCGCCGGGCGCTGTGGACCCTCTCTTCACGGGAAAGCGCCTCCAGCCTTATTCCCTGATAAGGATACATATAATTAAAGATAAGTCCTTTCAGGGAAGTGTTGGACAACACTTGGCATAGCTCCTCCAGCCTGCCGACATTGAGTTTTGAAAGTGTGGTTATCGATAAAATGTTTTTCTCAGGATTATCTTTTAGGGTGTGCATAATCTTTTGGAACGTGCCTGTTCCTCGGATTTTATTATGATGTTCCTCAATCCCGTCAATACTGATCCAGATAGCATCAGGCTCGAGGTGATTAATCGGGCGGGTTCCATTGCTAAAAAGCACGACCTTAAATCCCTTGTTTTTCATATAGTCAATTAATTTCTCCAAATCAGGCCGCAGAGTAGGCTCTCCGCCCTCAACAAAGATAACAGTGCAGCCCATCTGGTAAATATCATCAATAATCCGTTTCCATGTGGGGGTAGGCAGATCCTGGGTAATCTTGTTCACCCAGGGACAGTGGGTACAGCGCAAGTTGCAGCGCTGGGTGACCTTGATGGCGAGCGATCCCCTAAGTAGCTGTGCTTGATTTTACGATACAGCATGTATGGGAAATTGTGTCGCCACATCATAATGTTTTATATAGTACAGGAGCTCCCATTTTTAGCTTTAGTCCCATCAAATTAGTCCCATCAAAACAGTGGCATAAAAGCCCGCTTGCAAGACGCTTTGTGGTAGTGGGTCAGTTTGAACTAGATTTTCTTGTCGACTAAAGCGGCTATTTTGTGTAGGGGGGATAAAAAACGCCTAAAACCATAAAGTTTTTCCTAAAACGCTTCATGTTGCCAACATAGAAATAAACGTCTTTCTTCGCTGTATTTGATATCTCAAGCCATCTTTGAGAAATTTTCT
>QIEW01000207.1 GCA_003230535.1 bacterium | reverse complement strand
TGGCCTCCGAGTTTGCCCCGGAGCATCTGGAGTTGGCGGTAGCCGAACCTTACCGCTGGCTCAAATTAGTCAGACATGCAGGAGCGGTACTGCTGGGACACTATACGCCCACTACATTAGGGGATTACCTGGCCGGGCCAAATCATGTCCTTCCTACGGGGGGCAGCGCTAAGTTCTTTTCACCCTTAGGGGTGTATGATTTTTTACGTCGCACATCATTTATTGACTATAATGCCCCAAGGCCCCATTGCCGCCCGCTTAGCTGATCTGGAGGGCCTTTCAGCCCATGCCCAGGCTATAAGGGTGCGAGGTAGCCGGTAATTTAATAGTATGGGAATTTCCTGGCTCATCCCCTCGCCCCTTTGGGGAGAGGGCTAGGGTGAGGGGCAATGAGGCAATAATGCTCCCCTTTGTATAAGGAGATAAAAACGGCATGTTTATTAAGCTGCTTCTGGCTTTTGTTATCATACCGGTCATAGAATTAGCCGTGCTGATGAAAGTCGGCAATATCATCGGTATCTTCAATACGGTAATGGTTATCCTGATTACCGGCGTTTGGGGGGCATATCTGGCTAAATCTCAAGGGTTTCAAGTTGTAAGGCGGATTACAAACAATCTGGAGCAGGGGAATTTACCGACGGAGGAACTCCTTGACGGGGCATTTGTGCTGGTTGGAGGAGCTTTGCTGCTAACCCCCGGCTTTTTAACTGATCTTTCAGGATTAATCTGCTTAATCCCACAGACCAGATATTTGATTAAAGCATGGTTAAGGAGGAAGCTCGAACAAAAATTGGCCTCAGGAAAGTTTACTGTTCACTACCGGTCTTGGATGTAATGGGTTTTGCATGAAGGAAAAGGGGGCAGGTTAAATGGACAGTTTTATAGATAGTGTTGCGTCAATATTAAAATGTTGCTTGATTTACCCCCTCATCCTAACCTTCTCCCCCAGTGGAGAAGGGACTATTCCTGCTTCCTCGCCCCTGGGGGGAGAGGACAGAGGTGAGGGGGGGTACATACGCCAATTTACGGTTGACATGACAGTAGTGTCCATCCGGGCTCTTATCATTTGTGCAGTCAAGTACTGGAGACCTGACTGCGGTTTTAGGGGGTGTCAGATTTCCTGAATCTGACACCACAGAAACTGGCTGGATAATGGCAATCCTCTAACCCGGATTATTCATAAATCCACGGCAACCATTGATGGTGTTATTTTAATACAGCTAGTTATAAAATAACGGTCAAGAAACAAAATGGCTCATACAAATTACCGAAAACTCCCGCTATGGAAGCGACCAACTCCGAGCGTGTTTGTGATCCCGAATTATTGGGGCTAAAACGGTATATTTACTCCCAGCATTACCCCGTAGGTCTGCATTTCGTTATCCCCCCATTCAAAGTCTCCATCAATGTCTCCTTCCTGGAATTGGAATTCATAAAGACCGCTGACATAACCTTCCAGGTTTTCCAGGAACTGATAGGCCACTTTGAGCTCTGCCCGCCAAAGGTAACCTCCATCTCCTTTGGTGGTTCCTCGGTTACCGGAACTTCGGGATTCATTCTCCAGTATCCAGCCAAAAGCAGGCCGGAAATTTATCTTGAGCCTGTCCCGGATAAAACTAATGAGCGGACTATATTCTAAGTAGCGGAGAGTGTTTGTTTCGCTGATTTTATCTGCTGTGGGCACATCTTTTTCCTTGCGCCGAAAATCTATCTCTCGGATAACATAGCTAATACTTATTGGTCTGAGAATAACTTGAGGGTTTAGGACATGTTCCCAAGTTACGCCCAGTTTCAGTTCGTAGCCGTCAAATCTTTTAGGTGTGCTGACTTCGGCGTCTCCTTTGAAATCTTCATCTTCTTCCTGAGTATAAAAAAGCCCGAATTGAGCCTCCGGGCCAATATAATTTGTCTCATCCAACTCGTAAAGAAGTCCTACGCCTATATCGCCCCTAAACATGATGGTATCCCAGTCGCTTTTAGTGTCGGAGATACTAAAATCCTCCTCATAGCGCACCCAGTATAGTTGTAAGGGGGAGATATCAACCCATCCCTTAAACTTAGATTTAGGTCTGTCCTTAATCTCCTCGGACAACGATTTCTCATCCCACATACTCTTAGACATCTCCTTTATCAGCTCTGCATCGGCCGCCGATGAGCTTTTGGGGAGTCCCAGTGTGGTTACCATAACCCAGGCGAAAACTGCGACCGTCCATCTCCAGTCTTTTTTCATTCATTCCTCCATTTTTAGGACTTACTGGAAAGTTTAGTGATTTAATAAATTTTATAAACCTAGTACCACATTTCGTAAATAACTGGGTTTATAAAGTCTGTCATTCCTGGCTTGACCAGGAATCCAGACCGATAAAAAACCTATGGATTCCTGTTTTCGCAGGAATGACAAAACAATACAGGATAAACTTAAAAACTTACAAAACGGTGTACTAGTAGAGCGTTTCAATAAAATATAGACAAATAATTGTGTCATTGCGAGGAGTGAAACGACGAAGCCCCCTTGTTTTCCCGCGGCATATGAGATTGCTTCACTTCGTTCGCAATGACATTTAAACGTATGCTTTTTACTGAAACGCTATACTAGTATGTTTAAACTTATATTTCCCCGCTCTAATATTTCCGGCTGGGCTCCATGGGAAATACCCGTTCAATGTTCTTTTGATGTTCTTTTATCCTTCTTTTTGTTTGCTCCTCGTAGGTTTCTTCATCTTCGGTCTCTTGCTCACCGGACTCACCCATCTCTACTACAGTGGTTCCAGGTCGCCGGTGTTGGGGGAGATAGGAGCAACCAACAACTAACAATCCTACCCATAAACCTGATAGAATAACTCGTCTTAGCATAATACCCCCATATACTTATATTATACCATTAAATGAAAGATTTATCTTGATCATTTCAAGCTTTCGCCATCTATTTTGCCCCACTTTAGGGCACAGAATTCCCCGCACATAGTGCAGACTGTTCCACGTTCGGTATGATGGCAGAAATCTTTGACTTTCCGAGGCGTTAGGGCGTATTCTATTTGCTTTGCCCAATCAAGCTCCCGCCGGGCATGAGACATGTTATAGTCCTGCTGCCAGGCTGACGACAAACCTTTCGACAGATCAGCTACATGGGCTGCAATTTTACTTGCTGCTACTCCGGCCTCCACATCCTCCAGGGTGGGCAGCCGCAAATGCTCCCCGGGGGTCACGTAACAGAGGAAATCGGCTCCGGCTGCGCCGGCCTGGGCTCCCCCTATAGCTCCCACCAGATGATCATACCCTGGAGCAACATCGGTAACCAATGGACCTAATACATAAAACGGGGCTCCCTGAGTCAGACGCTTAGCTAACAATACATTGGCTCTGACTTGTTCTAACGGTACATGGCCCGGACCTTCAATTATAATAGCCACATCCGCTTTCCAGGCTTCTTCGGTAAGCTCCCCCAAAGTGACCAACTCCTCAAGTTGCGGTCGGTCGGTAGCATCCGCAATTGCACCGGGCCGCAGCCCATCCCCCAAACTTAATATTAAGTCATGTTTTGCCGCCAGCTTAAGTAGCCGCGGGAATTGTTCGTACAGAGGATTTTCCTGATTGTTCCGGAGCATCCAGTTGGCCAGGAAGGCCCCGCCGCGACTTACCATGGGGATTAGCCGCTTTTGTTTTTGGAGGCGTTCGAGGGTCTTTAAGGTGATCCCGCAATGGACGGTGATAAAATCTACTCCGTCTTCCGCTTGTTCCTCAATCACTTCAAAAATATGGTCTGCGCTCAAGTTCAGCAGATCTCCGGATCTGGCTATTTCTTCGGCAGCCGCTTGGTAGAGAGGGACTGTTCCTACCGGTATGGTCGAGGTTTGAAGTATCTCCCGTCGTATCAGCGGCAGATCTCCCCCCGTGCTTAGGTCCATGACCGTATCCGCTCCCGCCTCAGTGGCGATGCGAAGCTTCTCCAATTCCAGGGGCAAGTCTGACAACTGTTGGGAGGTGCCAATGTTGGCGTTTACTTTAGTACGTAATCCCCGGCCAATACCGAGCAGTTTGGCTTTTTTCCGCCGGCGGCTACAGTTCAACACTACCCGGCCTTTGGCGACCTCCTGGAGGATATACTCAGGAGCGACGTCCTCATCCTGGGCCACCGCCTTCATCTGGGGGGTGATTACCCCAGTCTTAGCCTGTTGCATTTGGGTCAATGAAGAGGTTTTCATTGTTATCACCCTCACGGTGTAAGCACACCGGATGCCCCCCTACTATCTACCCAGAAGTCTCCACTGAGGCCTGCTTAAGTAGAAGTATCCGGGATTACCCAGTGGACTTCATGATCGTTTTTGACAACTGAAATAAGATGACCTTTATAAACCAATTGTGCTACTATCCAGTCTAAATTCCGATAATTCAAGATAATGTGTTTACTATCTGGAATTGATATTATGCGGCATATTTTCAATTCCCTGATGCCAATCCCCACAGCTTTTAACACCGCTTCCTTGGCTGTCCAGTAGCGAAAGAAAGTATCCCAGGATTTTTCCGGGCAAAAGCTCCATTCCGTCTCGCCGGCCACATATCTAAAAAGAAATGGGGACCTGGGTTTTATCTCCTCAATATCTATGCCGATCCTCTTCTTACTGACAACTGCCGCGACCTGCTTCGGTTTATGGGAAACCGACCAGAAATTCCCCCGGAATGGTTGGGGAGCGCCGCGCTCATCTTTTGATAGTTCTCCGAACATCACTCCGCTTTTTTCTGCACTTAAACGTAACGCTTCCCTGGATCGGCTGCGGATCAGGGATATCCCCTTCCTGCCCGAGATAATTTCTCCGGCCCCAGCAACCGGCAGAATTACCGGGAAAATTGCCATTTCCTTAATTGACTCGGATATCTTTAACCTGGATTATTCATAAATCCACGGCAAACATTGATGACGGCAAACATTGATGATGTTATTTGAATACAGCTAGTTACAAAATAACGGTCAAAAAACAAAATTTTCATACAAATCACCGAAAACTCCCGCTATGGAAGCGACCAGCTCCGAGCGTGTTTATGATCCCGAATTATTCGGGTTAACAATTTTTGTATATTCTAGTACCTATTTTAGGCTACCCCCGCATAATCGTCAACTATCCACCCCAGAAAGTGCCGGATAATATTGGATAGAGGCCAGACCTAAGCGCTCGAAAACCCCCTTTATCCTGAGTTGCCATCAAACATGAAAGATTTGCGTCAGGAGGTAACTCCTGACGCCACCATAACCTACCCGCCATAACCTTAAAGTGCTGTCAGGTGTTACCACCTGACAGTTAACCATCTGACTGATTGAAACTTGGTATTAGGCCCACACAAACCATAAGAATATAGCCGCTGATGTTACTGCCGCCGCCGTAAAAGGTACGCCTATTCGGGCAAATTCCCCAAAAGAAGCAGAGATGCCCTGTCTCCTTATCTGCCCAAAAGCTACAATATTAGCCGAGGCGCCGATAGGAGTTATGTTGCCCCCCAATGTGGTTCCGATAAGCAAACCAAACAGCAGGAGTTCAGGGGAGATACCCACGTTTCCAGCCACCTGCTGGCCGATAGGTATCATCGCAATAAGAAAAGGCGTATTGTCTACAAAAGCAGATATCGCTACCGAAGTCAATATAATTACGATAAAAGCCCCTAATACCTGCTGCCCCACCAAATTGGATATAACGGATGCGGCGCTCTCTATCCAGCCTTCGGCCGTCAGGCTTCCAACAATGATAAATACTCCCCCGAGAAAGATTAATGTCTCCCAATCCAATTTCCGGATAAATGGCCCGCAGTCTTCCCGGTGAGTGACGGCATACCATAGTATTCCCAATACACCAAATATAATACAGATTACCCCCGGAAGATAGCTCATCCCTTCATCGGTAAAAGATGTTCCCACTAAGGCCAATATAAGTAAAGCCAATAAAACAGTGGGCGCCCAGTTCTTCAGTTTCTCGGTGGGTTCTATTTGTATTTTCGCTTTGTCGTGCCTGAATATCCAAAACAGCACCAGGAAAGAGAAAAACGCCCCAACCTCTACGATGAAGAAAATACTCGGCCGGCCGTGATAAAAGAAAAAATCGTTGAAGGTCATTCCAGTATACCCCCCCAAAATTATACTTGGGGGATCGCCTAATAATGTAGCCGTACCTTGAAGATTGGAGGAAATAGACAGGGCTATAAGGAATTTTGTTGGTGAGATATCAAACTTTTGTGACAGTGAAATAGCAATAGGGGCCATAATTAGGACGGTGGCTATATTTTCGGTAATCATCGACAGCAGACCGGTAAGAAAACATATCATCAGGATTGCTCCCCGAAGGGTGGAGGTGCGTCTTACCAGCCATTCGGAGATTACCGCCGGCATCCTGGAGATGGTAAATAGCTCTGCGACAATCAAAGTGCCGATAAAGATACCCATGACATTCCAGTTTATCAGTCGGAAAGCCTCGGCGACGCTCAGGATACCCAAAGCTATTAGCGTGAGCATGCCTAATACAGCAACATGATGGCGATGTTTGGGAAAGATTATGAACAGAAGATAACTGAGGACAAAAATGCCGAGAGCTAATATTTTATTTAAGGACATAAAAAAATGCAAAACAAGCTAAAGTTAATTTGCCGTATATTCTATCAAAATAGACACATTCAAAGTATATTGCAGTAGAGTAATTACCCCAAACATATATAGTGTCATGTCAAGCGGAAATTGATTGGTATGAATAGGAGGTGCAAAACCAATCAATCCTTTGCCCCATAATATTTCTGTTGGGTTTTATTCTTTAACCCAACCTACTATTGATGGTCTCGTAAAAAGTAAAAATTACTCTTGCTCGCTACAACATATGCTCGCTACAACATAGAGTGCCATTGTGCTTGTTATCATACTACATATAGACAGTTTTTCCAGCTTCACCGACTTTTTACGAAAGCATCACTATTATTAACTACATTGGTTATTATACAATATTAACCGGTCATATGCCAGCGGACGGGAGCTAGTTGTGATTTATCAAGAGCAGCCTTTATTATTCTCTTGATTTGCTAAAATTGGCGCTTATGGTTAAAATATAATTAAAAAAATACAAGGCATTATATAATCAGGGAATGGCACAAAAATAAGTATATCAACTTCGGGATTGCCCTCCGGCCAGGTAAACCTGCCTCGCCTCTAACATATAAATGTAACCTTATTTGAGAAGCTCTATCCTAATGAAGATGGCCGCCAATAGGAGGACAGGGGATTTTTAAGCGCATATTTGAATTTATCGTTGACAAATTAGTTCTTGTTATAATTGTGGTTTTATTCTTGGCGGCGCTCATTATGGCCCCTGATCTGATTGTCAACTTTATAGATTATATCTTTGATATTATATTAGATATAACCCTTTAGGCTTACTAGCAATACTAAGTTGCCATCAAACATGAGAGATTTTCTGTGATGTCAGATTCAGGAAATCTGACACCTCCTAAAACCGCAGTCAGGTCTGAGGACCTGACTGCACAAACGTATGCTTTTTACTGAAATGCTCTACTAGGCAGTGTTGATTAATTAATAATTAACTGTTATATTATCTCTTTGGATATATCACAAGGAGATAAACTATGGCAGATGTAAGACTT
>QIEW01000066.1 GCA_003230535.1 bacterium | reverse complement strand
TTGCAGAAGTACTACTCTCTGTGACCTCTGCGTTCTCTGCGGTTAAAATCCTTTTTTACGGGCAGGATTATAGGTTTGCGTAACATGAGATATAAATTCTCCCAGCTTATTCATAAATCCGTGGCAAACATTAATGATGTTATTTGGATACAGCTACTTATAGAATAATGGTCAAAAAACAAAATGGCTCATACAAATTACCGAAAACTCTCGCTATGGAAGCGACCAGCTCCGAGCGTGTTTATGATCCCGACTTATTCGGGTTCTATGCCATTTATGAAAAATAGTTTACTTACTTATACCTTTTCGGGGGTCTTATGCTTGGGGCTTATTCTGGCATTACCCCATAGGGGACGGGCCTCAGAAGTGAAACCGGCTTCCGGACCGCTCCCTACCGAAATAAAAAGTATCTTTATCAGGTCTGACACGGTTTGGGAAGGCCGGGTGGTGGTAGACGGGATAATCAAGGTTTCCGAGAAGGTTACCCTGACCATAAAGCCGGGCACAAAGGTATTGTTCACCCGCCGGGATACCAATGGCGACGGGTTGGGAGAACATGCGTTGTATCTCCAGGGGAGGCTGATAGCCCGGGGGACGGCGGAGCAGCCGATTATATTTAGCTCAGCCGAAGAGCGTCCCCGTCCCGGGGATTGGGACGGGATACATCTTATTGTCAGCGAGGAATTTTTTAATGTGATCGAGCATTGTGAGCTGAGCTATGCTTACCGGGCGGTACACAGCCATTTTTCGGCCCTGAAACTAAAATACAACACCTTTATTCATAACTGGCGGGGGGTATATTTCAAGGACATGAAGGCGGAGCTGCTAGGCAACCGGTTCATAGATAACCGCAGCGGGGTGCGCGGACGGGAGTCGGATCTGATCCTGCGGGATAATATTTTCAGCGGCAATTACTGGGGGATGGATTTGCGGCGTTCCAGGATAACGGCCATGGGGAACAAGTTCGAAGGACAGCTGCTCCACGGTCTGCGGCTGCGTCAGGTAGAGGGCCGCCTGGCAAAAAATGAATTTACCGCCAACCGGTACGGACTGCGGCTCCTCGAATCCAAGCTGCTGCTTATTGATAATAAATTCCATAATAACCAGGAGATCGGTCTGGCATTATTTCATACGGAACTGGAGCTGGAGAATAACCGCTTCGAGGGAAATTTTAGGGCTGCTGTATCTGTTCGGGCCTCTACTCTGCGGGCTAAGGACAATATGCTCATTGATAATGGAGACGGTTTTCAATTACGGGAAGCAAAACTCAGTTTCCTGGTGGGAAATCATATAATGGGGAATGGTTTAGTTGGTATATCGGCACAAGCATCTTCTCTTGCCCTGCGGGAAAACAATATCTCGGATAACCGGGAGGGGATTAGGGTCAAAAACACCGCCTTGCTGCTGGAGGCAACCCAGATTTATAAAAACAGGCAGGCGGGATTATCAGCCGAAGGCGGTCAAGTCTTTGTGTGGCGCAATATTATCCGCCATAACGGAGAGGAAGGCGTATCAGTCAAGAGCGCCAATATTACCCTGGAAGGGAACAAAATTCATGATAACCGCTTCTCGGGGATAAAGGCGGAGGGGCGTTCCACAGTGAGCCTCCGCCAAAATTTTATTCTAAATAATGCTGAGGCGGGACTGGAGCTGGAGGAAGGCGATCTGTTGGCTTATACCAATACTATTCGGGGAAACAAGGTGGGGATGCAGCTTAAAAGCTCCGGCTCGATTATTCTGGAGGGGAACCGCATCGAGGCTAACAAGGAGGCTGGGATTATGGCCGAAGCTGTACGGGGCAGCCTCTGGGGAAACGCCATCCTCAATCAGAAAGGCGACGGACTGCTATGTTCATTATCGGAGCTTACCATGAAAGACAATCAGTTTTTGGAGAACCAGGGATGGGCTGTTCATGACAGATATTCCCGGCTTAACCTGGAGAAAAACCATCTGGCAAATAACGGGGGGGGTATAAACCTCGACCATACCGAGGCGGCCATCATCTGGGGCTGCCGAATTCAGGGGAACCGCCGGGAAGGGATACTCTCCGCCGGAACCGAGGAGATGACCATCGGGAACAACCATATTACCCATAATGAGATCGGCGTAGCCCTCGATACCCAAGCCAACCTGATCGGGAACAATATTACTGAAAACCGTAAGTATGCCGTCTCATGGACCGGCCGGCAAGACCTCGAAGCCCCCGGTAACTGGTGGGGCGCCGCCGACCCCGACCTTATCCGCCAAAAAATCTTCGACCAGGAAGACGACCACAAAAGCGGTGAACTATATTTTGAACCTATAGCTAACCAGCCCTGGGAACATAATGAGTTTCAAACTAAACCAGAGAATAATTAAAGTTATTTGTTGACTGCACCACCCTACCCGGATTATTCATAAATTCACGGTAAACATTAATGATGTTATTTCAAAAAACAAAATGGCTCATACAAATTACCGAAAACTCCCGCTATGGAAGCGACCAGCGGGAGCGTGTTTATGATCCCGAATTATTCGGGCCTAAAACGTCTTGACGCTTGTTCCTAAGGTGCTTCCCGCTATGTCAAGAGTGGAAACTTTTAAATCTGTGGAGGCCCCCTTACACCTATCCCCTTACACCTTAAAAATAGCTTGTTTTAGCGGTTAAGTCCTGTATAGTTGCCATTTCACTTAGGTTCTCAGGAAGTTAAGAATAGTTGTGTTCTGGGTTAAAAAATAGTATTATATTTTTTAGATTTTGATTATTCCGGTTGAATGATAAGGTTGATGGCCTCGTAAAAAATCATAAAGTGGTCACATCTACAAAGCGACCTTAAGGAGCCTAAGTTTTCATGGCTTACAGGGGTTGAGGGTGGCAAATGCATAAATCAATATCCATTAATAATTTTCGGTGTTTTGAAAATATAACAATTGAACCATTTAATAGGGTTAACCTTATTACAGGCTTAAACAATTCAGGAAAAACATCTTTATTAGAAGCATTATACCTACTGATGGTTCCAAATGATCCGAGCAAATTAATGGTTGTTTCTAACTTGCGAGAAATAGAAGTATTTACAAATAATGCGGATTCTCTATGGGGTGACTTCTTCTTTGAAAGAAGATACAAAGATAGCAAAAATAATCGGTTCATCCGGTTTTAGCGTACTTGGTGTATGTATGTAAGGGTAACGAGGCGGGAGGGAATGGTTAGTAGTTGACAGATAGGTGGACATGGTTGTCTCATTTGAAGTTCTAAGAGGTATCAAG
>QIEW01000405.1 GCA_003230535.1 bacterium | reverse complement strand
AAAAGGCACCCTACTACCTTGGTTTTGCTGAAGTATCTGAAAATTGTGAATTTGCGCCAAAAAGCTACGCGAATTGCAACCCTTGAATCCCTTCCTCGATCACAAGCCAGCGGTCTTTCCCCCGGATTATTCATAAATTCACGGTAAACATTAATGATGTTATTTGAATACCGGTGCTTATAGAATAACTGTCAAAAAACAAAATGGCTCATACAAATTACCAAAAACTCCCGCTGTGGAAGCGACCAACTCCGAGCGTGTTTATCCCTACAACGAGACTTATTTTGCTAACACATTGAATACATTAAGCTTTTCTTAAATTCGCTCTAAGTTGCCCGAAACGCATAAGTCTAATCTTATCAATAAGTTGTATTTACATGTCTCGTTGTAGGGTTATGATCCCGAATTATTCGGGCCAGAGTGGCCGCATGGGGGAAATCCTGCCAACCAAACAACTTTCGAATAACAAGATCGGCCTCTTATTTTGCTCCGGCGGCAATACCAAACAAGACAATTAAAACAGCAAATTCAGTAGAATGAACTGCATTATCACCACGCTCTACCGTCAACTTCCGAGCTAACAATTTCGGCAAACCGAGCCTGTTTGATAAAATTATGAATCGGCACCAATCCGGCATTTGGAGTTAGTTTCTGGCTCAGAAAAACGAATCCTCACCTTTGGCGTTTTCTCTGCGCTTTGTAAAGTTTTTTTCACTTTTTAAGTGTCTTGTTTTATGGTTAATAATGTTACCAAAAACTGCTGTTATTATACCATATTTCAAACACTTATTCACGCTTTTTACTGTCGCTCAAGATCGTTACTTGAAATTTTTAGGTTATATTTTATCTGCTCAGCTTCCAGGAAGCTTTTTAGCATCGCCAGCTCTATTTCACTTTCTGGTACATAAAGTTTTTTGTAGGACATAGTTATACTTTTCTGTTAAACACCTTAACTATGTAAAGGTGGGCACCGAGGCTTTTCCAGCCAGCTTTCAAAACCGCTTAAGTTTATTGTCAGCCTACCCTTCTGCTTCGGAAACATATCGTTATATTTTCTTTTTATCTCAGCTATTTTCTCAGCTTCTGACTCATTTGACTCACAATAATCGACAACCTCAAGTTCAACATTAGCATTGTCATCCAGGGCTCTTTGAAATAACTCAATAACACTTTGATCATATTCTGGAAAAGAAT
Source organism: bacterium (assembly GCA_003230535.1). Classification (GTDB taxonomy): domain Bacteria; phylum SZUA-182; class SZUA-182; order SZUA-191; family SZUA-191; genus SZUA-191. Next base: position 4,076 of record QIEW01000405.1, on the reverse strand, counting down.
ATCCGATAATCGTAATCTTCCTGGCCTCCCTCAACTCCTTTTCAGCCCTGTTCCTCAAGGAGCTGATTCTTTCATCATGTTTTTGATGAGGAAGAAATATATATGGTTCTATAATCCCGTCACATTTTCCAACATGGCATACCGGAGGGCATCCTTCCCCAAAATAATTGTTTGCAAGATTATGAGGGAAATAAAGGTGAAGTTTATTGCACTTATTACAAAGCCCCCAATCAAGGGAGCCATGTAATTTAACTAAAGGAATTGGGTTTTTATGTTTACATCCATTTTCCCGGATATAATCAAAATCTAATAGGTAATCAAAATATATCACGTTATCTATTCCATTTTCATAATAGTCATTCAGTAAGTAATCAAAATTAAACGAAATGATTGATACGTTATTATCTTCTTTATTTATCAAAATCTTTTTTATGAAATTTTCATAGGCATTCCGTCTAGCAAGGCTTTTTCTGTCTAAGTGCTTTAAAATTAGTTTTTTTATGAGCAATATCCCTTCCTGATTCCCATTTTCTTGCATTACTTTTAAGATTTCATCAGCAAAATATTTTTTTTCGTTCACAAATGGTGTGAATATGTTGATTCCTCTATCATCAAACTCTCTTACTTTTGATTTCAGTTCCGGATATACATTGCTTGCCAGAATTAGGAACTCTCTAAGCCCTGCAAACTGATTATTATCTTGAGTCATGTCTGGAACATCATTGATAATGGGTTTACAAAGCGCACAATCCATATGGTAATTCCATATCAACTCATGTCCTAATGGCAAATTTGCCAAAGCCGCAGAAGCCCCGGCACCCAAAACAAAAACTTCTTTCATCCGAAGCCCCCTCTTAGGCCATATTATGCCGCCTCAATCGATTTTATCTTATCCACCAATTCTTTTGCTTTGTCCAATGCCTGCCTAATTTCCGCACAAGATGGTTCGCTAAAATCAAAGAATGGATAGCGATCAATAAGATAGTAGTTAGTAACTTGCTTGCACAAAGAGCGGAATGTCTCTAGATTGGAACAATATTGTACTGCTTGATTAAGTAATTTGACTAGGTCGTGGATGCGCTCCAGTTCCCATCCTTTGGATAACAAAAAGCCCTTGAGATATTTTTCTAGCCCTTGTTGTAGGTGAAAGCCCGCTCCCTCTACATCGGCTGCTTTAAGTAGAATTTCTACACGTTGTAAATCCTTAGCTGCTTTACTAAACCAATCGCTGGGGTACAAAGATTCCCTAGCAGCCATATAGCACCCTACCCTTAGAAATAATCTCCTCAAAAAATTGATCGCCTCTCTCCAGCCTTGCTTTAAGTTCGGAAGAGGTAACTACTATTGGAAAGAAGGCGGGGTATGAAGGATCGCGGATATCCACTATATCCCTTATTTCAACCATCCGGTCAATCGGTCGCTCAGGGGTGTCCTTAATAATCAACAGATCAATATCGCTATCTTTATCCGGCTTGCCATAGGCGTATGAGCCATAGAGGATGATTTTATCCGGCTGATATTCACGTTTAATCTTCTCCGCCAGCGAAAGGATGATATGGCGTATTCGCGCATCAGCTACCATTATGCTCTCCCTTCAATACCCATCCACCCAAGGAGTGTCTATTATCTCCTCAGGGGAAGCTATGCGGCCTAAGATAGCTGTGGCGGCGGCCACGGCGGGGTTGGACAGGTACACCTCGCTTTTTAAGTGTCCCATCCGGCCTCTAAAGTTGCGGTTAGTGGTGGCGATGGCTCTCTCCCCTTCAGCCAGCAGCCCCATATGTCCCCCCAGGCATGGGCCGCAAGTGGGGGTAGATACGGCGGCCTGTGCGTCCAAAAATATCTCGATTAATCCCTCACGGATTGCCTGGCGGTAGATTTCCTGGGTAGCCGGAATGATTATCAACCGCACCCGGGGGTGCACCTTATGTCCGGCCAGTATTTTGGCCGCAGTCCGTAAATCCTCCATCCGACCGTTGGTGCAGGAGCCGATGACCGCCTGGTCTATCTGGACGTCCGCCAACTGAGCAGCCGGTTTTACATTCTCCGGCAGATTTGGACAGGCCACCTGTGGTTCCAGGTTCCGCAGGTCAAATTCATATACCTTGGCGTATTGGGCGTCCGGATCGCTATGGTATAACTTATAGGGTTTTCTGGCCCTTGCTTTCACGTACTCTACCGTCTTATCGTCCGGTTCTATGATGCCGGATTTGGCTCCCGCCTCAATCGCCATATTGCAGATCGAAAAGCGGCTGTCCATGGAAAGATCAGAGATAGCCTCGCCGCAAAACTCCATCGCCTGGTAATGCGCTCCATCCACGCCTATTTGTCCGATGATATACAGGATAATATCTTTACCGCCGACCCAGGGGCGCAGCTTCCCATAGCAGATGAACTTTACGCTTTCCGGCACCCTGAACCACAATTTACCGGAGATCATCGCCGCCGCCAGGTCGGTACTGCCTACGCCGGTAGAAAAAGCTCCCATCGCGCCATAGGTGCAGGTATGAGAATCAGCGCCAATGACCAGATTCCCCGGCAATACTAATCCTTGTTCGGGGATCAGGGCATGCTCCACCCCCATCCGGCCGACCTCAAAGTAGTGTTTGATCTCATATTCTGTGGCAAACTCACGCACCAGCTTACATTGCTCGGCCGAGAGCAGATCCTTGTTCGGCGCATAATGATCCGGCACCAGCACCACCCGCTCCGGGTCGAACACCCGGGTTATCCCCCGCTCCCGCAAGGCGGCAATAGCTAAGGGAGCGGTAATATCATTCCCCAGAGCTAAATCCACCCGCGCCTCAATAAACTCTCCCGGCTGCACCTGTTCTTTTCCAGTATGGGCAGCTAAAATTTTCTCAGTAATAGTCATATTCACACCCCATTTCCCCTTGGCTCTGACCTTTAAGCAAACACCAGGCGTCCTTTAGGTTCAGGGATGGGGCGACCCAGTTCTTTGGCCGTCTCAATCCATTCCTGGCTGATTACTTCCAGATTGGCCAGAGCCACCCCGTATGTGGCTCCATCGGCGGCACAGCCCGGCAACTCGGGAACTTCGGCGATGAATGCTTTGTCTTCCTCGCTCCAGTAAATGATCACTTCATATCTGGTCATCTTCTTTACCTCCCAACCCGTATTTCAGAATCACTTTACGGACTTGTTTTACCTGATAGGGTTTAGCTTCAGCCCCTTTAGGTTGCAAATTCAGTATTTCCTCTACGCCTTCCTTGATAAAGATATGGTGGCTGCCATGAACGCGCTCACTAAATCCCAAATGATGTAGTAGGTTACGCAACTCTGAAAAAGAAATATCTGTATCATGTGTGCCTCGCAAAACCTGCACTAAAAGTTTGTGGTGCTTTCTCATGATTTATTGTCAGGGTTACCATTTTTCTTGGTCAGTTTCACAGATCAGCCGCCGATTTTCCGGCGCAGGGAGTCATGTTCCCGCTGCATGTGCTCAGCTAATGTCTCCAGCAGGTTAGCCAGCGCCGTATCCCCCAGCTTACTGGTCAGCATCTGCTCCTGGCACAGGAGCAGCACCGCCTTAAGGTAGTCTATACGCGGCGTCCGCTGGGTTAAATCCTGACCCTGCTTGGAAATCAGATAATACACCGGCGGCTTGTCCCGCAAGAGCGTCGGCGGGAGAGGCTTTTCCGCTCCCGCAAGGCGGCAATAGCCAAGGGAGCGGTAATATCATTCCCCAGAGCTAAATCCACCCGCGCCTCGATAAATTCTCCCGGCTGCACCTGTTCTTTTCCTGTATGGGCCGCTAAAATTTTCTCAGGAATAGTCATATCGTATCCATAAGTGATAGTTTAAGCATAAGCCTTCGCCGGCATTTCAATATAGCGCTCCGGCTCCTCATCTTTACGCTGAATGGCAAAGAAACGCCGCTCGATTTCTTTTAAGACAACCGCATCGTAGTAAACCATTCCACAGTTTAAGCAAACCTCAACAGGCGTGTTAGGCACCAGCAAATATTCCCCCTTGTGGCTGTATAGATATTCAATGCGGCGTTCTTCATAGCGGTCACTGCCGCAGAAATTACATTGAGTTTTCTGCATCGGCTT
>QIEW01000035.1 GCA_003230535.1 bacterium | reverse complement strand
TCCTCACCATTGGGGCCGGTATCCACCCGGAGTACTTTGTAATTTTTCCCAGGTGTGCCCTGTTCAAAATGGATGTTCTCCGGGTTATGACAGCTGAGACAAACAACTCTCCCTTCCTTATAGAACCGTACGTGTTTTGGTACGGTCTCCTCGAGTTCCCCGGTGGGAATACGTCCGGTGGGATGGGTAGACATCATGTTGATTAGGGGGCCCATGGTTCCGGAATGGCAAGACAGGCAGGATTGAGGTAACCCCATTAAGTGGTGCCCCTCAAACTTTATTTCTGGCGGAGGCTCAAAGGACAAAAATGGATTGGAAGTGTTTTCAGGCAGAAGAGCCGGTTTAGGGGATTCAATGCTGGTTACATGGGGGTTATCAGACTTCTTAGGCAGCATTAACCTCCACCGGCGCTCCAGGGCCAGATCTTTCCTGGCCTTGCCCATCGCTTTTTTAACTTCATGTTCCTCAGGAGAACCGGGTCGGATAGATATATATTTGTAATAATACGCTACCGCCTTTTCATTATTATTTAGTTTTACATCATAGAGCACGCCCAGGTAATAAGCTGCTTCGGGTATTTTCCCTGATATCCAGGCTGCTTCATATTCCCTGGCGGCATCCTTAAACCGGCCGGCGAAATAATACCGATCCCCCTCATCCAAGTGGCTCTTGGCCTTAAATATATCGGCCGAAACCGCACCGGACATGCCAAGAAAGCTAACGATGCCAACTACCAGTATAAAAATTTTTTGGCGCATTAATATAATCTACTTTAAGAATAGGTTACGTTCCATCAAAATCAACTTAGTATCTTTGGGGAGTTCAGCATCTGCCGGCGATTTTACAAATCTTCTCCGCCGTAAGACATAGTTTTGGTTTTCAGTAATATATTTTCCTTTTAGAGCCACGAGATTTCCGTTATAAAATATGTTACGTTCGATGTGCGGTAAAGCGTCCCCGATAATTTTAATTCCGCTTCGACCGCTTCTAATTGACCCTTTGTGATTTCCCGAAAAGATGTTACCAATGATTTTAGGACGCGAGCCTTTCTGTGTGGAAACAGCAAATTTACCATAAAACTCATTATTTCTAATAATAGGATTAGAATGATCCCTCACATCGACCCCGCCTTTAGCCTTTTTCCCGCCTGATTTTCCGGCCGTGTAAAAGACATTTCGCTCAATAATAGGAGCGGCCTTTTTCTTGACAAACACCAAGTCATTGGTAAATTTGTTCTCCTGAATTATAGGAAAGGAAGAGCGTGCATAAACTCCGGGACCATAATTATAGGCAAAAGAGTTATTCCTTATAATAACATTCTTACTCTTTGAAACTACGATAATAGCGGCTCCCCGGGTGTCGTGTTCCCCATTACTGTGGATGGTATTCTCAATAATTTCGGCTTCCGAACCTCGATATACGGAGATACCGTGATGGTGATTATTTAAAACTGTATTCTTCTGAATTTTTGCTATAGACCTGGTGCAAACTATCCCTTGCGTCCCATTCTCTTGAATGATGTTTCCGATAATAACCCCTTGGGTGCCATCCATTAAGGTAACTCCGGCCATCACATTATTTGACAAGGTATTATCCTTCAGGACAACCTTACATTTATCCAGCATTCCCACACCGGAAAGAGTATTGCCTATAATTGTGTTCCCTGTTGCATTAACCGTAACTCCCTCTCGCCCGCCTATCCCTGCCCGACCGTTACTAGTGAGAGTATTGCCCTCTAAGGTGGCGGAGCCTCCCTTTTGCACCCCCACTCCTGAACGTCCATTGAGATAGCAGCGGTTGCCTTTTATAACAGCCGAGGTTCCCTTGTCCCGCACCCCAATTCCAGCCAACTCATTATGGTGACTTATATTATTCTCAATAACAGGACTGGCTCCCTCACTGGCCGCAATTCCGGCGCTGGCGTTCTGATAACATTCGTTGTATTTTATATGAGCCCGCGATTTATTCTTGTTAGCAATCCCAGCTCCTTGATTGTTATATACTTTGTTGTAGAGAATTTCGGGCGAAGTCTTTTCCCCCGCCGTATATATACCCGTCCCCTGATTATCCCGCACAATATCATTCTTTATTGTAGCTGAGCCGTTCAAACATTCAATCGCATGGCTGGGATCGCCTTCTTTTTTAGGTTTACCCTTGCCGGTGATTGTAAAACCCTCTAAAATAGACTTGTCGTCGCATACCACAACCGGCTTTTGAGACCCATGCCCATCGATAATGGTTTTGTCAGCCCCTTGTTCGCTCCGCAGATGAACGCCGCTCTTGAGATGGATGATCTCATAATAAGTCCCCGGAGAGACTAAAATTACCGTCCCTTTTTTGGCCTTATCAATAGCGGTTTGGATTCTCTCCCCCGCATGAACGGTAACTATATTGGGCTTAGGGACAGACCACCCTTGTGCATATGCGGGAAGCGCAAATAAAAGGACGGCTACAGCAGCCTGAGCTGTGCGGTTAATA
>QIEW01000464.1 GCA_003230535.1 bacterium | reverse complement strand
TCTTAACCTCCTGTATAATGACTTGATAATAATTACATTATACAGAAATTCAAAAGGTAGTGTCTATAAAATAGAATTAAACAGCCCTGGACCATCTCCCACCAGGGTAGAAGTAATTTTCCTCTGTGTCCTCCGCGTCTCTGCGGTGAATTATTTGGTTTACATTGACAAAAGATCATCCCTTCGGTAAAATCATAATAAAGCTGAAAAGGAGTTCCCAACTCATGTATCAAAACCTCAAAGTAATCTATGAAGACGGCGTCTTAAAGCCGCTGGATAAAGTTGATTTAAAAGAACACCAACGGGCTAATGTTTTTATCCTGCCCGATAATGAGGCAGAGATGGCTGTTCTTGCGCGTGCCCAAAGAAAAGCGCTGGCCAAATTTGTCGGCATTGGTGAAAGCGACTGTGGCGACTTGAGTGAAGCCCATGATAAATACCTGTACGGCAAGGAGTAATATACTTGTCTTTTATATTCGCAGATACGAGCGCCTGGGTGGCTCTCCTTGATCATATAAGACAAAAACTACCAAGCGGCAAACAATTTCTTTTCTTTCCAAAGCCTGAATCAACCCTTTCTTATCACCAATTTTATCATCAGCGAAACCATTACCGCTGTCAGGTTCAAATTAAGACATGCCCCGGCGGTCGAGATCGCCGAGAAGTTTTACGCAGAGAAATTTGCTAAACTGTTCCGCATTACCCCGGAAGAGGAAAATGAGGCTCTGATGATGTTTAAAAAATATTCCGATAAGACCTTCAGTTTCACTGACTGCACCAGCTTTGTGGTCATGCGTAATTTGGGCATCACCCAGGCATTTACCTTTGACAAGCATTTCCGGCAAGCTGGATTCAATACGGTTCCCTAAACCACTCTTATCGGCGGTCAGATCACCCCTTCCTGCGGGTCGGTGACCCCTTTACCCCATACAACTCCAGGATGTATCTATGGAATTTCTTGGGCATGTTTTTGAACTTGGCGGCGACCTCCTGTTGTAGCTGCTCCAATGAGGTGTAGCTTTCAAGCTTAGCCAGTGTGTTATCGCCGGATTTCTTCACATAGCGGGCATCATGGTCTGGATTTACCCCACCAGTATCCGGCATATCGGCCAGATCAGCATGTCCGGCCTTCAGGGTACCATCTTTATTCAGCGAAATATCCAGCCGGTCATCAAGGGAGGGCATAACACCCCTGGCGGCTACCACCTCCTGCCATATATTCCAAAAGCCACCGTCCAGGATAGGGCGCTCGTCTGTTATACTATCATGCTTTCATAATTCGGAATTTAGGGTTGAGGTAGAAAATCAAGCAAACCTTGGGTTTCGCTCCGCTCAAACCAACCTACAATTTTAAAAGTTATCTAAGCAACTGAGTATATATCTTGAAGGTTGATAACCGCCTGGCCTGCATTCCTTTGGATAGTAGCCAGCTTCAGGGTATAGTGCTGGTTGCCATCCAATTTGTTAGTCTTTTACATTTCAATTGACACCAAGAATAACAAGATTTATAATTTATGATATGGAGGTGTGGGATGAGGATGGATGAGCAAAGGAGAGGGGGGGATAGGCTATGGGATTTTTGGGTTTGTTTAAGACAGATGCTGTAGAAGTTAGAAAAAGAAAAGAAGATGGAGATAGGGGGGAGAATCGGTAATGCTAGAGCCGTAGAAGCCTTGATCGCTGCGCTGAAGGATAAGGATGGAGATGTCCGAAAGAAAGCGGCAGAAGCATTAGATAAGATGGGTTGGCAACCCAAAGATACTACAGAAAAAGCTTGGTTCTTGGTTGCTTTCAAAAAGTGGAGTGAAGCAGGCAGATTGGGTGCATCGGCGGTAACGCCCTTGATGGCCGTGCTGAAGGATGGAGAACAGCGTGTTCGATGGGTAGCAGCCCAGACTTTAGGGAAAATTGGGGAGCCAGCAGTAGAACCTCTGATTGAGGAGATGAAAAACAACAATGAAGGTGTTCGAAAGGTAGCAGCAAAAACTTTGGGTTGGATTAAGGATGCCAGGGCGGTGGACTCCCTGATTGCTGGGCTGAAAGATAGAGATTGGGAGGTTAGAAAGTTTGCAGCAGAGGCTTTGGGGCGAATGAAGGATACTAGGGCAGCAGAACCTCTGGTGGCTGCGCTGAAGGATGGGTATCTCCGAAGGGGAGCGGCATGGGCTTTGTGTAAGATCGGGGACGCTAGTACGATAGAACCCATGATCGCCATATTGGAAGATGAGGATGAACTCATCCGAAATATTGCAATATGCCAAAATGATCCCAGCTAGGATGTCCGCAAGGTAGCCGAAAAGCTACTGCGGGATTTTCTTCGCCTGGTGAAAGGGATCCCAGATCAGTTGACCACCGGGCAGCTAAAGAAGCCTTGGTGAAGATCAGGGGAGAGTAGTTACCTGATTTATCAGGCAAAGGGGGATAAATCGTATGTCCGCGATCAGTGAATTAGTAGAGCAGTTGCCGCCCGAGCTTCAACAAGAGGCCAGGGATTTTGTGGAATTCTTACTGGAAAAGCGGGGTCACAGACCCGAGGGGCATAGACCCGAGGAGCACAAACCAAAAGGGAAGCTACAGCTTAATTGGGCCGGGGCGTTGAGAGACTACCGCAGCCAATTTACTTCCCTGGAATTGCAAAAGAAGGCGTTAGAATGGCGGGGCAACTGATGTATCTGGTGGATACTAACATTTGGCTGGAGGTGCTTCTGGAACAAGAACAGGCGCAAGAGGCCTACCGTTTTTTGGGGTCGGTAGAGTCAAATTGTGTCTTTATAACGGATTTCTCTTTCCATTCTATAGCCCTTATACTTACCAGGCTTAAACAGAGCCATGCCTTACTGGATTTTATCCGGGATACTTTTGTAGAAGGGCGTGTTGTTCTGCTCCATCTTAAACCGGAGGATATTTCTTTGGTGACAAGTGTAATGCACGAGTTCAACCTGGATTTTGACGATGCGTATCAATATGTGGCGGCAGAGCAACATAAACTGACTATGATTAGCTTTGATACAGATTTTGACAAAACCCCAATGGGCCGGAAACCACCTGGCAAGGTTGAATTCTGATTCTCCCGTTGACAGTAGCGTTTACCCCATTTATCCTTACCGTAATGGTATTGGGATCCACGCCGGTCTCATCCAGAATATCAAATATAATATCGGCATCCACTGACACGCCGGTCTCCTCATGGGCGGGGGATAGATTAGCTGCCTAGGGCGCCCGGGGCATGGCAAATACATACACTGTTTAGGTAAAACTCGAATGGTGAGGAGGTATACCCCCCGATGGTATACAAAGTATCATCCGACCCGGTGCAGACCCCCGCCATGGTGCGTGCGGCGGGCATATCGGCCTTATTCGCCCACACGTTGCCCGCACGATTATACTCATCGCAGTCCCTATAATAGCCTCCCACCAAATACCCTTTCCCAATCAGGCCGCCTCCGCCGCATCCCGGCTCGTGAGGGATCGGGGGTATCGGCCAGGGATGTCTAGCTATCGGCGGTATCATTGTACTTATCCGTATCGTATACAGCGCCGCCGTCAGCGGCATAACCATTAGTGGTTACATTTGTACCGCCGCCGCAGCAGATATAACCCTTGTCTTGAAGGGTAAAACCACCGGCGCATCCCCGACTAGGTGAGATAATATCAGCCCTCGTCACCCAGCTGTTTGCGGATTTAGGAACTGTCCATAAATAACTCATACAATATATGCTTGTAGTATTTCTTGTATCATGTTATATTTTTAACGTGGAACGAGAAAATGCCA
>QIEW01000495.1 GCA_003230535.1 bacterium | reverse complement strand
GGCCTGGCCTTGGGCAAGTTTTATTTCTTCTCCATTAAGCGTTATAACACCGCCGCCCTGGATAATATTCCAATGTTCCGAGCGGTATTGGTGCCGTTGCAGACTGAGGCGATGGCCGGGATAAACCACAATTCTTTTTACTTTGTGATCCGGCTCATCGGCCAGAATTTGGTAATACCCCCAGGGGCGGTGATCCTCACGCCTGCACTCCGCCAGAATTTTATTGTAGACCGCCAGATACTCTTTCGCCATCCGCTCGACGCTAAACCGCTCCTCCACCCATTCCCGGCAAGCCTTCCGGTCAATATCCCTGACGCGGACAAGCCCGGATACCGCCTCATCAACTGACGAAACCAAAAAACCGGTTTCCCCGTCTGATATCACCTCAGCCATGCTCCCCAGATTGTAAGCGATTACCGGAGCGCCGCAGGCCATCGCTTCAATCACGGATAACCCAAACGGTTCCTCGAAACTAATCGGATGGAGCAAGGCATACGCCCCCCCCAAAAGTTTATCCCTTTTCTCCGGACCGGCGCTCCCTACATAAACCACATTATTTCCGTCCAGATGAGGTTTGACCTCCGCATCAAAATACCCCTCATCCTGGATAATGCCGGCTATGATCAATTTCATGCCGAACCTTTTAGCTATTTCAATGGATTCCTTAGCGCCTTTTTCCCGATGGATGCGACCGAAGAATAGCAAATAGCTCCCCTGATTGGGATTAAAAGTAAACTGCTCCATGTCTATGCCATGATGAATAGTGGCGATATAATCAAGCTCGCCGCTTCGGTCGGACTCGCTAATGGCGACATAATAGGCGCGGCGGTTGTACTTTTTGTAGACCGGCAGGATTTTAGGCGATGAAAAACCGTGGATAGTGGTCAAGATAGGGGTAGATGTCATCCCCATATAAGTCAGGGGCAGATAGTCAAAGTTATTATGGATAAGGTCGAATTCGCCGCCCCGCTCGAACAACTCTGAGATGTGGAGGCACTCCCAGACTTTTGGCAGCAGCTCCTTATCTTCCTCATAGCCTCTGGGGCAGACAGCCGCCAGTTTACCGTTAGTCTCCGACTCCTTTGTAGCAAACAGGGTAACGTCTACGCCTTGTTTGATAAGACCTTCGGTCAACAGGGAGACCACGTTTTCCCAAGGGCCGTAATGCCGGGGCGGCGTCCGCCAGGCAATCGGCGACAGCATAGCTATCCGCATATTATGTTCCCTGAAATTTAATCTAATGTTTGAGGGTTTCTAAAACATCATGAAGGGATAATTTTGTCACTGCCGTATAGGTATCGGCGGCGCCGTAATAGATAAGTAAATCATCACCATTAGCTACTATGCCCGTGGGGAACACGATGCTGTTTAAAAATCCTTTCCGCTCATAGTCCATTTCGGGCACAAGAATAGGCTCTTTTGACCGGGCAATTAACTGGCCGGGATTATCTAAGTCAAATAACGCCGCTCCGGCGCAATAAACCCCGACCGTATCTTCCGCATGGGCCTTGTCCGAACCATGATATATTTCCAGCCAGCCTTCAGGGGTTTTAATGGGGGGCGTTCCCGCTCCGACCTTCATGGAACCCCAATCAGAGCCGCCTCCGATTACACAATGATGCTCTCCCCAATGTATTAAATCCGGCGAATAGGCCATCCACATTTCGGGCGGGCCAAACGGGTTAGCGCTCAGGGGTCGATGTAAGGCGACATAACTATCACCGATCCTCTCAGGAAATATTACCACATCCTTATTTTCAGTGGGTAATATAATCCCATGCCGTTCATAATGGACAAAATCCTGGGTAGAAGCCAAGGCCGTTGTTATCCCATGCCTGGAAACCGCCACATAAGTTATATAAAATTTATCTTCGATGGGAGTAATTCTGGCATCCTCAACCCCAAGTTCCTCGTATGGTCCCTCAGGGAATAAGGTAGGGGAGTCATCAATGTAATCAATGTTGACCCCATCCCGACTTTTTGCCAGCCGCAGGTGTGAGATGGTGGTAGGGCAAAGAAAACGTTCCGGCTTAGACAAAAACGCCCGTTCATCTAAGGGAGTTATCGCATCTTCATTTTGCCAGTCAATAAGAATATTTCCTTTTTCTGCTCTAGGCAAGGGGATTTGTACTCCCCTTTTTTCTTTCGGTTTTTCTGCCACCCGGATTAAAAAATAGGTCATATCGCCAAACCTGATCACACCAGGATTAAATGTTCCCACCACCTCAAAATTATCTTGAGAAGAAGATACATGATTAGGCATTACAATACATTTGCTAAATAACCGGTTAACCATAATTGGTATCCTTACAGGGAGAGACACAATCTACACATTTTATTGATAAATTTCTCTATTGCTTAAAACTCAAAATTCAGGTGGGAATTCGACGCGCTGGCCGCTGGATTTGGCTTCCCTGGCATACTGATATGCCTCGTCATACTGTCTGGCCACCACCTCCCAGGAGACAACATTATCCAGATAATGTTTCAGGTTTTCGCCCA
>QIEW01000431.1 GCA_003230535.1 bacterium | reverse complement strand
GTCGGCGCTTCCGTCAGCACAAAGGCCGCCTGATACACCAGCCACATCAGCGCCACAAAAATTGGCAGGCTGAAGGTGCGGTGAGTGAGGAAGCGGTCGATATGCTCTGAAATATCAGCCCGTTCTTGAGGCGTAACCTGCACCGTCTCATAGTAGGCTCCTTCAACAAAGCCATAGCGCTTCTCTACAATTATAGTTTCCGGATCGTCTCCGAAAATACGCTGTAGATGCTTATGGCTTATAGCTGCCTGCTCCAGTATCCGGGCGGCTGTTAAACTATCTTTATTTATTTGCCGGGTAAGAGCGGTGTCTTTCTCCAGCAGCTTTACCGCTAACCAGCGGGGATTATATTTGGAACAAAGTGTCTGATCCTGCTCTATGGCTTGCTGGAGTTTGGCTATTTCTTCCTCTAGTTCCTCGCCGTAATCTATCCTCGCCGAATGGGCGGCGGTCATCTCCTGGGCAACCAGGATCGTCTCAGAAAGCAGCCCCAACAATCCCTCGCCGGTTATGGCTACGGTGGGCACTACCGGAACTCCCAGCAACTCGGACAGCTTGGTTACATCAATCTTTATTCCGCGGGCTTTGGCCAGATCGAACATATTGAGACCTATTACCACCGGGATGTTTAATTCCAGGAGCTGGATTGTCAAATAAAGATTTCTCTCCAGGTTGGTGGCATCGACAATGTTCACTACCACCTGGGGCCGGTCATTTAAGATAAAATTTCGGGCGACAATCTCCTCCAAAGAATAAGCGGTGAGACTATAAGTGCCCGGTAGATCAGTCTCTATGAGTAAAAAATCCTTCTTTTTTCTCCACCGTTACCCCGGGATAATTAGTAACCCGTTGACGAGCTCCGGTGAGATGGTTAAAGACAGCGGTTTTACCGGCATTAGGATTACCGGCCAAGGCCACATTAAATCTGGTTTTTGACATGTAGATGGCGCTCTAATTTCATAGTATAGGAATTTCCATTTTTTCGGCTAATAAAACAATAAGATACTGAAACCTATTTGTGGCGATAAAAAAAATCCACCTTAATCCCCCTTTGCCAAAGGGGGAGACAAAGAGTTATCCTTCCAAAGAGGGAGACAACGGGTCCCTCCTGGAGATTAACAGGTTCCCCCCTTTAATAAAGGGGGGCAGGGGGGATTTTAACCTGCCCGCAGGGCGCTAATTTATATTTAGACTAAGTTGCAATTAGCGCTCAAAAAAACTTTAGTTTACGATAATGCGCCCGGCTTCCTCTTTCCTAAGCGATAGGCTATACCCTCGCACCTCTATCTCCATGGGATCGCCAAAGGGCGCTAATTTTTTTACCAACACCAAACTTCCCCGGATTAATCCCATATCCATCAGACGCTGGCGTAATAATCCGCCGCCTGTCAACTTTACAACCCGGGCTTCCTCCCCGGGTTGAAGATCTCTTAAAGTCTTTTGCATAACCACCACCTCTTTAAATTGGCAATATCTTTTATTTGATGAACTCGTAAAAAGTCAGAAAATATACATTCTTGTCATTCCCGTGCAAACTGGAATCCAGTATTTTCAGATAGTCCGATCGGCTTGTCTCAAACCGAAAGCGCTAAGGGCAGCGACACCCTGCTTTGGTTTCGGCCTGAGACAGGCCGAAACATCTATAACATCTATAACATCTATAACGCACCCCTTTATAGTTTGTTGTTTGAAAGCGGTTCGGTATTATTTAGAGATGTTTTACTTTCTATAGAGTTACACCCCCGGCAATATCCAATATCCCAAAACCTCTATCTTATGGCTTCTCATAGTAAATTCCTGTTCTTCACATATTTCAACCAAAGCTTCTTCTAAAGATCCCCGACAAAAATTAATTATTTTCCCGCATGAGAGACAAATCAGATGTTCATGGTGCTCATGCCCGTAGACATGCTCATAATGAGCGTGTTTGTCTACAAAAGCCACCTGCCGAACCAGACCCGACTCCACTAACAGGTTTAATGTCCGGTAAATAGTGCCCTTGGAAATTCTGGCCCCTCTCTGGCGCAAGCGGATAAGCAGATCTTCCGCCTCAAAGTGATCCTCAAGAGCCAATACTTCATCTAAAATAAGTTGGCGTTCCGTAGTGGATTTTAAGCCCTGCTTATCGAGATAGCGGTTGAATCTCTGGTGGTTTGTTTCCATAAACAACATATTTATAAATAAAAATACCGGCTAACTCGAGCGTAGAGGAATTTCCTGGTTTATGTCCAATGAAACAAAGAGATAAGTTTTTATGTGCTGTCGGGTTCTCAAACCCGTTCTCAAACCCGACAGGCTGAATGAGTGGCAGGTTTGAGAACCTGCCACCACCTAACCTAAAAAGTCCGCACCGAAGGTGCGCTAAGTTCCCAGGCAAACAACAACTATCTGCCAGCCGCATAGAAGGACAGGATATTTTAATGGCGCCCTAAATCTAATTTAGACTTAATTTTATTTAGATTAAATCATGATTTGCTCCTTCTGTCAAATATTATTTATGGATCAAAATATGGAGGGAAAATGTGCCCAATAAGCAGGTCATCATTATCTGTTAATCTGGGAACTATCTGATAAAACAATTGGATTTATAACTTTTTACTGTTTGAAACTTTCCTTTAAATTTGCTATAATAATATAATAGCTTATAATCATAATGAGGTGGCGTATGAAAAAATTTAATCGGATATTAATAGGTTTCAGCGTTGTATTAGCATTTCTGGTAATGGGATGTCCGGGACTTGCTGAGGCGAAGGAGATTGTCGTTCCCAGGGACTATGATGATATCCAAGACGCGATAGATGCCGCGGTAACAGGGGATAAGGTCAGGGTTTTAGCGGGTCTTTATGCTGAGTCGATTACCATGAAGGAGGGGGTGGATGTTTTGGGGGAAGGAGCTGATGTGACCACTCTGGTAGCATTACCTGAAGGGCCGCCGGGGCCGGTTGTAACCACTGCCAATAACTGCACCTTGGATGGTTTCACTGTTACAGGAGCCAGGGGCCGGCCGGGACATGCCATCTTCATTAAGGATACTTCTCCCAGAGTCTCCAACTGTATTGTTCGGGATAATGATTATGCGGGTATTGGCGTGCATAATTCAAAAGCCCGGCCGGTACTTGAGAATAACCGGATACACAATAACGGCGGCCCGGGAATTGCCAACAACTATGGGGCGGCCGCAACTATTGTAGGAAACGAAATTTTTGCCAATACTCGCGCCGGAATAGGCAGCGTGGGTTCGGCTACCATGGTTCGAGGCAATCGGATCTATGGAAACGGGCTGGCTGGCATCGGAACCATCAGCTGTAGCGCCTTGGTGATAGAGGGTAACGACGTCCATGACAATTCCGGGGTGGAATTATCGGTACTCTCGGTAAAAGGCGCCGTGATTGAGGTTGAAGCAACCATTGATGATAATACTTTTGCTGGCAGCGGGGGGCCGCCGGCCATCATCTGTGAAAATACTTCGCCGAGTATCAGCAAAAACATTATTACTAACCGAGGGTCTACCGGGATAATGGTTATTGCCGCCGCCCCCCATATCAGAGGAAACAGCATCTCTACCGATGGACCGGCAGGTATTTATATTAAAACAGGTTCTGCTCCGATTGTTGAGAACAACAATATCCTGGGCGGAGGCCGTCGAGGTATCGTAGGGGACACATCATTAGCAGTAATTCAGAATAACAACATCTTGGATACGGCGGTAACTGCTACTTCTCCTTCTGTCCCAGGTGAAGCGGCTCCGCCTGTTGAAGAGGAAACCTGGTTCTAACTCCCCACATGAAACACGCGTTCTCCATCTGGGGTGTAATTTTACTCTACATCTTTCTCCTTCCATTACCTGCTCTGGCCGGCAGGCGCCTTTCGGTACCTAAAGAGTATCCCACCATCCAGGAGGCTCTGGAGGCCGCCCGGGCGGGAGATGAAATTCATCTCAGTCCCGGTGTGTATACCGAACATATTACTCTAAAGTCTCACGTAAGCATCTACGGGGCCGATCCCAAAACCACTACCATCTCAGGTGCTCCACAAAACAGCGCCCCTGTGGTAGTAGTTGAGGATGGAGCCATCCTCAGCGGCGTGACTATAACCGGAGGAAATAATAAAATTAAAGCAGCGGTGTTAGTTTGGGGAGCAGCAGCCCGGATTAGCCACAATATTATCAAAAACAACAAAAGAGCAGCCATAAAGGTTGAAGGTCAAAAAGCTTCTCCGACAATCGAATATAACCAAATCTATCACAACGGTCAGACAGGCTGCGCGGCAGTGGAATTAGTCGGGGGCGTCTCGATTATTGCTAATAATAAAATCTATTCCAATGATGGTTCAGGTATTTCCTCTTTAAAATCAGCCGTCAAAATAGAAAAAAACCATATCTTTGGCAATCGAGAGTCGGGAATATTGGTCGCCGAGCCTCCTGCTACTGAAGATGAAAGTCCTCTTGGGAAAAACTGGTCCTACCCGCAAGCCATCATTAACAACAACCTGATCGAGAATAATTTGGGCCCGGCATTATTATGCCAGAATGCCTCGCCCTATATCGTAGAAAACACTATTTCCGGTCCGGCCCCTAACCCATTGATACTTTTATTTTCCTCCGGGGCTCGAATCAAGCGTAATAAACTAATCAGCGCCGGCCCTCCAGCTATTAATATTACATCAGGTAATCCGCTAATAGTGGAGAATACTATTAAAGGTTAAAGGCACCCGTCGGTTTGCAATTTTAGGGGTTAAGAATGCCACCTTAAGGGATAACCATACCGAACAATGGCGGCCTATGCTTATGCCCGCAGCCCCTTAATAACTCATGTTACGCAAACCAAAATACTGACCAAGGCTCGGTGATTTTAACCGCAGAGAACGCAGAGGTCACAGAGAGTAAGTGTTTCTGTAACTCATTGAAAAACAATTTATAGATGTTTCGGCCTGTCTCAGGCCGAAACTGTTAAAGGGATGCGTTTCCCTTGGCAAGATCGAAGATCGGATCGGAAATCGAAACCGATGAGTTATTTACTCATGTTACGCATAGAGCGTTTTTTTGTTGAATAATTTATATTTTTCTTGTTTAATAGTGCATTATGGACAAGGAAATGTTAGAACTT
>QIEW01000041.1 GCA_003230535.1 bacterium | reverse complement strand
GCCGAAGCCGCTCTGGCCATACAGTTGGGAGCCACCGCAGAGGATATAACCCGTACCATCCACGCCCACCCTACCCTGGCCGAGGGATTTCTTGAGGCAGCCGAGGATGTGCATAAACAGGCCATCCATGTCGCCAAAAGAAGATAAAAACCGCTTAAGTGAACTATAGTGGGGGCTAGGGCGGCAAAGATTGACTATGTTAACTGGCGAACATATCCTATGCGTTACTGTATCCGATTGGGACGGCCCCCGGCGGGGACGTCATCACATCATGCAGCATTTAGCTTCCCAAAATCAGGTTATTTGGGTCGAGAAGGCTCTCTATTGGCCTGAGATTACTTACACTCCCCTCTCCCGTTTTTTCCACTTCCTCAAGCCGCCGCCTGAGCCAGTCCCCGGGCTAAGAGTACTTAGTCCCCCGCCGGCATTCCCGCTCTTAGATAAAATACGGGGCCTCGATCAAATAAATGGATTTATTCTGTTGCTTTGGCTGAAGTACAAACTTTGGAGGCTGGGCTTTAACCCCACTATCTTATGGTGTTTCTCCCCTTATGCCCATCAGCTGATGGGACATTGGCAGGATGCGCTCAACCTTTATCACTGCCATGATCCATTTTTTGAACTCGGCTATCCCCGCTCTGAGGATGAGAAAAAGCTATGCCGGAAGGCAGACCTGGTTTTTACCGTCTCTCCTAGACTGGTAGATAACAGAAGGCAGTTAAACCCGCGCTGTTTTGCGATCCCCCAGGCCGTAGAAACAATTTTCCTGAACCAAACTCATCCAGACATGCCGGAGGACCTAAAACCTCTCAAAAAGCCGCTTATCGGCTTTGTAGGGGTCATTAGCTCCTTAATTGATTTGGATTTGATAGAGCATCTCACCGATCGACATCCGGAGTGGTCGATCGTATTGGTCGGCCCGGTACACCACCTGGAAATGACCCCCCAAGAGCGGGACAGATGGGCAAGAGTAGCCAGACAAAACTTATTTCTGCTGGGAGGGAAAAAAAAAGCGGAGGTGCCCGCCTATCTCTATTCCTTGGATGTGGTTATCTGCCCTTATCGACAAGTAATGGCGGAAACTTATATCACTATTCCGCTGAAGTTTTTTGAGTGTCTGGCAATGGGAAAACCGATAGTAACAACCCCTTATGGAGGGGATTACCGCGGGATACCAGAGGATCTTTATGCCTGGGCTGACACTTACGAGGAGTTTGTGGCGCAAATAGAGCGGGCGTTGGCCGAGGATAACGAGGAACGGCAACAGAAGAGAACAGCCTATGCTCAGCAGAATTCCATGTCCAAAAGAGTAAACCAAATGGCAAACTATATTAAGCAGGTAAGAAAAGAGAAGGGCGGCGCTTAATATATCTGATAGCAGGTAAAAATTGGAGTAGAAGTCTCCACGGCTTTTGTTAGCGGATGGGGAGAAAATTTTCAAGCTCCTCTTCCGTACCCTTAAGCGCCAAGCTAGAACTTAGCGCGCCTGTCGGTGCGGACACCCATTACCTCCTCTCCCTTGGGGGAGAGGGAGTTTTTAACATCTAAGAGCTACTTGGTATTATTTACAAAATGGTGTACTAGTTTTATGTCCTCCAATCCCAACCATCCCTACCTTTATTCAGGATTCAGCCGGTATTTGCGGGGTCGATTTGGGTGCAGGGTACAGAAGCTGCCGCTGTCGGTGGCGATGGGCTGCCCTAACCGGAACGGCGCTATCGGCCGGGGGGGCTGCATCTTCTGCGGCGGGACCGGCGGCGCCTCACCTTTGCTTTTTGGGCTTACATCATTGCAAGAGCAGCTTGAGCGGGGCAGACAGGCGCTGTGGCGCAAATATGGCCGCTGCAAGTTCCTCCTCTATCTCCAGGCGTTTAGTAATACCTATGCGCCGGCGGAGGAACTCAAGGCGCTTTATGATCGGTTGTTGGGTTGGGACCCGGAGAATGTGGCGGGGTTATCCATCGGCACCAGGCCCGATTGTCTGCCGCCGGAGGTACTGGATTTGCTGGCCGAATACGCCCAACGGCATACTTTGTGGGTAGAGCTGGGGTTGCAGTCAGCCCATGATAAGACATTACGCCTTATTCACCGGGGACATACGGTAATGCAATTTACGCAGGCGGTGGAGGATCTGAAACTCCGTAAGGTTAATGTGTGTGCCCACGTAATTTTAGGGCTGCCGGAAGAAAACCGGAAACAGATGCTGGAGACGGCCTCTTTTTTGAGGAGAGTAGGCGTGGACGGCGTCAAGCTGCATATGCTGTATGTGTTGGAGGGAACGCCGTTGGCCCGGATATGGCGTGAAGGTAAGCTGAGACTGCTTGATCAGGAAGAGTATATATCCTTGGCGGTTGATTTTTTAGAACGCCTTTCCCCGTCTATCATAATCCAACGGCTAGTCTCTGATCCTCCACCGGATTACCTGGCCCCGGATTGGCTAAAGTATAAGACCGAAACCATATCCGGTATCCAGACGGAAATGGAACGTCGGGAAACCTGGCAGGGATACGCTCT
>QIEW01000359.1 GCA_003230535.1 bacterium | reverse complement strand
CAGTTCTCCTGCCAGATCAACAGCCGCTTTTTTATCTCCATCCCGCACGCTAATACATACCTGACCAGCCAAAGGAAGGTCGGCCCCGGCGCTGCTCTGGGCCTTGGCGTAAGCCAGGGGGAACCTCTCATCCAACCCCATCACCTCGCCGGTGGAGCGCATTTCAGGGCCCAAAACGATATCCACGCCGGAGAATTTAACAAAGGGAAATACGGCTTCTTTGACTGAAAAATATTTCGTCACTTGCTCAGAGAGTCCCATACTCTTGAGGCTGCGGCCTACCATTACATGGGCCGCTATTTTGGCTAACGGGACGCCGACAGCTTTGCTGACGAAGGGTACCGTGCGGGAAGCTCTGGGATTTACCTCCAAAATGTATATTTCTCCGTCCTGGATGGCGAACTGGATGTTAATCAATCCCCGCACCTCCAACTCCCGGGCCAACCGTTTGGTTTGCCGCTTTACTTGTTCTATCAGTTCCTGGGGGATGGAATAGGGGGGAAGGGAGCAGGCGCTGTCGCCGGAATGGATACCGGCATCCTCTATATGTTCCATCACCCCGCCGATAATCACATCCTCCCCGTCGGCCACTGCATCAACGTCCAACTCTCTGGCGTTCTGTAGGAATTTGTCAATCAGAATGGGATGCTTGGGGGAAACTTTTAGAGCATAAGTAATATATTCTTTCAAGCTCTGTTCATCATAGACAATCCGCATCGCCCGGCCGCCCAATACATAAGATGGCCGCACCAATACGGGGTAACCGATTTGCGCGGCAATGGCCTTCGCCTGTTTGTATGAAACAGCGGTGGCGCTGGGGGCTTGCTTCAACCCCAGGTTTTCCAGAAGCTGCCGAAAGCGCTCGCGGTCTTCCGCCCGATCTATATTATCCGGCGAGGTGCCGATAATTTTTATGCCTGCTTTTTCTAAGGAAACGGCCAGCTTGAGCGGTGTCTGCCCCCCGAACTGTACCACCACTCCATCCGGCTTCTCCACCTCGGCGATATGGAAAATATCCTCAGCGGTCAGGGGCTCGAAATAGAGCCGGTCAGAGGTGTCATAATCGGTGCTTACCGTCTCCGGGTTACAGTTAACCATGATGGTTTCATAGCCATCCTCAGCCAGGGCAAACACCCCATGGACACAACAATAGTCGAACTCTATTCCCTGACCGATGCGGTTCGGGCCGCTGCCCAGGATCATGATCTTTTTCCGCTTAGTGGGGTTAGCCTCGCATTCAGTCTCATAAGTGGAGTAAAGATAAGGGGTGTGTGCCTCAAATTCTGCGGCGCAGGTGTCCACCATCTTATAGACCGGCCTGATCTCCAACTCCTTCCGGCGCCGGCGCATATCCTCGGCCGATGAGCCTAGCAGCTTGCCCAGGTAAATATCCGAGAACCCCTGCGCTTTGGCCTGCTGGAGCAGCTCTCGATCCAACTCCCCCAGCTTTTTCCCTTTAAGTTGGGCTTCAAATTCCACCAACTGCAACAGCTGATCCAAGAACCAGGGATCAATTCCGGTAAGGTTATAGAGCTCCTCTATAGATACGCCTAACCGGAGAGTATCGGCTAAATCCCAGATCCGCTCCCAGCCGGGATAATGAAGTTTTTCTAAGATGCGCTGGCCCGCTTCGGCGGGATTTTGAAAATCTGCCGGGCTTAGTTTGCTCTCCAAACCATAGAGGTTTATCTCCAAGGATCGAATTGCTTTTTGTAAAGACTCCTTGAACGTCCGACCGATAGCCATCACCTCCCCCACCGATTTCATCTGAGTGGTAAGTACCTGATCAGCCGTAGGGAACTTATCGAAGGCAAATCTAGGAAACTTTACCACGCAGTAGTCAATGGTGGGCTCAAAACAGGCGGGGGTCTTTTTAGTGATATCATTGGGGATTTCATCCAGGGTATAACCCACGGCAAGTTTAGCGGCAATCTTGGCTATTGGGAACCCGGTCGCTTTGGAGGCTAAAGCCGAGCTTCTCGATACCCGGGGGTTCATCTCGATAACCATTATTTCCCCCGTCTGGGGATGCACCGCAAACTGGATATTAGAACCGCCGGTCTCCACCCCAATCTCCCGCATAATGGCGATGGAGGCGTCACGGAGCAGTTGATATTCTTTATCGGTTAATGTCTGGGCTGGAGCAACGGTAATGCTGTCACCGGTATGGATACCCATCGGGTCAAAATTCTCAATCGGGCACACAATCACCACATTGTCTTTGATGTCCCGCATCACCTCCAGCTCGTACTCCTTCCAACCGATGAGCGAGGCTTCAATCAGGATCTGACTTTGGGGACTGGCCCCTAACCCCCACAGCACACCCGCCTCAAACTCCTCGAGGTTGTAGGCCACACTCCCGCCGCTGCCCCCCAAGGTGAATGACGGACGAATAATTACCGGGAAGGAAAGTTTTTCTAATACTTGCCGGGCCTGCTCTATATTGTTGGCGTAACCGCTTTGGGGCACCCCCAAACCTATCTGCTCCATGGCTTCCTTAAACTTCTCGCGATCCTCGGCTTTCTTTATGGCC
>QIEW01000416.1 GCA_003230535.1 bacterium | reverse complement strand
GTTGGTCTGCCGGTAATTACTTGTGATACTGAGGTTATTTCAGAAGGAGATGATCTGGAAGTAGATTTGGGGACCGGTAAAGTTTATGACCATACTCAAGGCAGAGAACTTTCCTTTCCTCCTCTCCCTGAAGTTATGACTGCCATCTTAAAGGATGGCGGTTTGGTGGCCCATATACAAAAGCACAAAGACTTCAGGTTATAAACTAGTGACGTGTCAACCGTGAATTAACGGATTCTGTTTCCCCCTTTGACAAAGGGTGATTTAACAGAAGCTTCAAGGTCAGCTTGTTATTTTGTAAATCTCCCCTTACCCCTCTTGTTCCAAAGAGGGGAATTCCCATCAGGGCAGTTAAACGGCTTGCATATAAGCCGCAATCGACATATTAGAGTTGACACGACACCAGTCGGTTTGCTATTTTCACACGAGCTGCCTGTGGGGGGGAGCGGAACTAAAAAACAGGATAGCCGATCATGTCTAACCGGAGATTGGTTCTGCTTACGTTGGGTTTACTGTTTATTCAATCCGGAGTATGGGCCTATCCTCCTCATGACCCTTGGATACTGGAGGAGAAAGACACCGGCAAACGTCGGAGCATTTCCGCCATGTGTAGTTTTAAGGAAACGCTATATGTTGGTACCAGTCGTTGGTCATTTAAGAACCGGAGTTATATCGGGGACGTTTTTTTATCATCGGACGGACAGCTATGGGAAAAGTCATCAGCGGATGGTTTCGGTAGTAAGTGGAATTTCAGTATCTTATGTCTAAAAGGTTTTGAAGGGTTTTTATATGCCGGCACGGAAAACCGGTTTAACGGAGCCGAGATCTGGCGGACAGCGGATGGTCGGCGGTGGACTAAAGTTATTCTGAATGGATTTGGCCGGAAAAACAACATCGGTGTCTTTGCCTTGGAGAGTTGGGGAGGGCATCTATATGCCGGCACAGGCAATATGGTGGCGGGATTGCAGGTCTGGCGAACTAAGGACGGAGTTAACTGGAAACAAGTCGGCCGAAATGGCTTCGGTGATAAAGGAAACATAGGCTGCGCCTATCTTCTGGCTCATGGCAACCGGCTTTACAGCGGGGTGGAAAATTGGAGTAGCGGTTCTGAGGTATGGCAGACTAGGGACGGGGAACATTGGTCGAAGTTAGGTCGGTCGGGATTTGGAAATGAGCAGAATGCCATTGTGTTTTCCATTGCCTATCATGATGACTACTTCTATGCAGGGACTTTTAATCTTTTAGGAGGGGCCCAGGTTTGGCGGAGCCATAACCTGAAAGAGTGGTTTGAAACAGCTCCCCCGGGATTTGGGGATAAATCAAATCAAACAATACTTCTTTATACTTACGAAGATTATCTTTATGCTGGCACAAAGAATTCCAAGACCGGCGCCGAGGTCTGGCGCACAAAAGACGGGAAGAGTTGGCAGCAGGTAAACCGGGATGGATTTGGGGATAAAAACAATACCCCTGTTCATGCGTTTATAGAACATAAGGGAATGCTGGTGGCGGCTGCGGGGAATAGTGATACCGGAGCTCAACTTTGGACGACTAAGGATGGAAGAGACTGGAAAAAGATAAGGACATTCGCCGGCCATATCCCTGAAAAAAAATAATCACCATAAAAATCTGCTTACCTAAGGGGCTTGGAAATATCCAATATACCGTTTTAGGATAAATCATAATGTTTTTTCTGTGGTGTCAGATTCTCAAATCTGACACCTCCTTCCTAAAACCGCAATCAGGTCTGAGGACCTGACTGCACAAAAAAACCACAAACGGTACTTTAAAATGTTCTAAGTCCCTAAGCTGATGATCATCATAACAATAAACAGTACCTGCAATTGATAATTGAAGGTAAAAAGTAATTAGAACCAACCAAAAAGGAGGGAAAAGTAATGTCCTATAAGATTACTGAAGACTGCATTGCCTGCGGGGCTTGTGAGCCGGAGTGTCCGGTTAACGCCATCAGCACGGGTGAGCCTATTTATACGATCGATGCTGATAAGTGCATAGAATGTAAGGAGCATTACGATGCGCCTCATTGTGTGGAGCTTTGTCCGGTGGAGTGCTGTGTCCCTGTGTAAGACTTATTTTTAACCAAAATCTTGTTCTTACCGCTGGTTAAGGTAGAAATATAAACTACAATGGTGAATGTAAATAAGGTTATCTAAAAGGTGGAGGAGAGAAATGGCATATAAGATTACTGAGGAGTGCATTGCTTGCGGGGCTTGTGAGCCGGAGTGCCCGGTCAACGCTATCAGTGAGGGAGAGCCTGTTTATATAATTGATAAGGAGACATGTGTAGAGTGTAAAGGTCATTATGACACGCCTCATTGTGTGGATCTTTGTCCGGTGGATGCCTGCGTGCCTGCGAAAGGCTGACTTTTGCTAAAGCCCTGAACCCTGTTGCTCGTTGGATTAGAGGATAATGCTGTCGGTTGTATATCCGAAAAAGTGGTTAATAACTCACCTTACGCAAGGATTGACAATCTACCAAAACCATAAATTATTAACCGCGGAGGACACAGAGAGCGCGGAGGATAAACCAA
>QIEW01000313.1 GCA_003230535.1 bacterium | reverse complement strand
GAGAACCAAGAAGGCGATACCGAAAACCGCGGCAGCTACAATTTCAGCTTCCGCATGGACGGGCCGCAGTTTTTCCGCACCTTCAGTCCAGGGAGCAACTCCAAGGAAGAAGTAGCGGGACTCCAGGAGGTAAAGCATATCGTCAAGCCCTATATAAAATATACTTATCAAGAAGCCGAAGACCAGGATGATCTGTTCTTTTTCGACCGGCTGGATCGCCTGCCGGAGCAGAATTTGATAAGCTATGGTTTGGAAAATCATTTTTTAGGGCGCATCTCTTCTGAGGATGGCGGTGAAAAAGTTGGGGAAGCGCTCTTAGTCACCCTAAGTCAGAGCTATAACATTGCCGAGAAGCGGGACCCTGATCAGCCGGACGACCCGCAGCCGTTCTCACCCTTGCTGCTGGACATAGAGTTCAAACCCTTGGGGTTACCGGATCAAACGACTCTGAGGATTGATGGAGAACTGGCCTATGATTTCCATAAGGGAGCGCTTGTCCGTAAAAATCTGGACATTTGGGGCGGCTGGCGGGACACTATAAATGTGGGGCTCTCCTGGCGGAATTCCGATGAACCGGGAGTGGATGTGGAGCAGTCAGGCGAGGTGAATTATCTGGGCGCCCATCTGGAGTGGGAACCTATATCCACGCTGAAGTTAAAGCTGAAAACCAGCTATAACCTGGATTTGGGGGGAAAAGTGGAGAACCGTTATTCGGTTACCTACCAGACTAACTGCTGGGCTGTCACCCTGGCAATGATCGACAGATTTGATGAAGATGAATTCACCTTCAATCTCGACTTAACTGGAATTGGCAGTTTCTAACCGTCTCTACTATGTAGTCGTATTTAAATAACTCATCGGTTTCGATTTCCGATCTTTCTATAATAGTTCATCATCTTGTATTTAGGGGTTGGAACGAAATAACCTTTACATTATTTGTTAGGCCAAAAAAGAAACCACCGCACTTACCTGTCACACAGGAAAAAGAAGTTAGGAGCGCCTAATCGCCATGTCTCGTTGTAGGGCTGTGTGCCTGCTAAAATAAATACGGCTATCACATAAAATGATAACCCACTGATTATGTCTGGTACGCCTGGAGGGATTCGAACCCACGACCTACGGATTAGAAGTCCGTTGCTCTATCCTGCTGAGCTACAGGCGCATAATTTTATAAAGACAAAGATATAGCCATCATTCCGACGGTCTCCTCATCGGTCAGATCATACATCTGCTGGAGGAGGAGTGCGGCGCCCATTAAAGCGTAAAGCCCTTTGCCTGGGCGACCGGTTGATTGATGGTAATAGCTTTTAGTTGGTTTACAGGCCATTCCGGCTGGATTTCTTCACGAAAAAAACTTAGCCCAGGGTTTATCGAGCAACTGACGCCGTTGGGAGCCGAGAAACTCGAAAATGTATGGGGTTTTGTAATCTTTAGCATAAAACATGACCTCTCCCTGTAATATATTGAGTTTACTAAATCATTTTAACATAATAGCAACATGATTGCAAGTGTAAAATACAATTATTTTAAGAACTTAGCGCACAGAACTTAGCGCACCGCCGGTGCGGACTTTTTAGGTTAGGTGGTGGCAGGTTTCCTGAACCTGCCACTCATTCAGGTTGTCGGGTTTGAGAACACGACAGCACAGAAAAGCTTATCTGCTTGTTTTATTTGACATAAAAAAGGAAATTCCTATACGATCAAGTTAACTAACCTTAATACGATCAAGTTAACTAACCTTACTTTTTACGGGTTTATCATCTTTGATGAACTCGTAAAAAGTCAAAAAACATATATTTATGTCATTCCAGTGCAAATGGGAATCCAGTCTTTTCAGATAGTTAAAATCGGCATGGATTCCCGCTTTCGTGGGAATGACAACTTTTTGCGAAACCATCATCTTTTAATTTCAAAAATATTTGAAACAACAAATCAGCCCTACAATAGTGACTTTACTTTACCCCTACTCATAAATCAAGTGATTACTCAAGAACACTGTTGCTTATTTCCTCATAACACCTGTCCGGCCATGGGCTGTACAATGAAGTAAAACTATTTAACACACCATATCAATAAGTTATTATTTTTATGCTTGGTGGTGACCCGAAGGGACATGTTTGTTTCTTTTTCTTCCCGGGCAGCCAATTCCAATTAGGAAATTGTCTCTGTAGTTGATTTACCACCATTCTTTTGATATTCTTCACTAGGTATGAGAACCCCTTTCCTGATACATCGTTTTCACTTATGTCAACGTCATAATTACAAGGTGTTGTCATGCCTAATTCATTGTATTTACTAAACATTATCGCCCTTATCAAGCGGGCTTTATCTGAAGAATTTGATGAAGATTGAAAAACATCTAAAGGAAATTTCCCCCACTGATGCTCAACAGGGGGAGTTTCTTCTGGCCGGCGATGTGGGGAAAACGAATGCCAGGTTCAGAATAAGCGCTGTCTCTCAGGATAAAAAGCTTATTCCTCTTCTATCCGGGTCAGGGTCGAGCGCCACTCGTGCCGAGGCATTCCTGCCCGTTATGTTGGACAACATAAAAGCTTTATTGGCTGCGGCCAGGGAGGCTTACAGAATTTGTGAGCTAGACCGGGCAGTTATCGGAGTGCCGGGAAAAATAAGTAAGGATCGGCAGAGCTGCACCATATTTTATCTTGACGCTATCATCCGCTTATCCTTAGGCTCGGCGCTCAGAGAGCTGGGGGTCAGAAAGCTCTTATTGTTAAATGATTTGGAAGGTGGAACCTGGGGTGTAAAGGCATCTAATGTCCGGCAATTCAAAAGGATAGGCGGAAGTTCCCCTGACGGATATCTTCCCCCGGAACGGTTCGTATTGGGCATGCCGGGGAGCGGCTTGGGGATGGGATTATCTCTCGATCAGGACATCATTATCCCTTCCGAGGGGGGAAATATATTGACCATGATAGACCCAAGGGATAAGGAGGAGAGAGGTATCTGGGAGATGTTTCACTCCCGTTTTACCGCCGTCCGGGACAAGAGGGAGGGTTATCTAACCTACAATGACATCACCTGCGGCCCTGGGATACTGCTGGCGGCCCAATGTTTAGTGGAGCAGCCGGAGTACCGTGGTATCGACCGCACCATAGCCGGGCAGATATCGTCAGCCACGAAATATGACGGCCCCGTTCTCATCTCAAAGCTGGCCTACGAAGGAAACGAACTATGTAAACAGGTTTTTAAACTATTCGGTCGGTTCCTGGCCCGGGTGGTGCAGAGTATCTGCTTGGTTACTCTTCCGGAAGCGCTGGTGTTGGGAGGGCGGATAGTGATAGAAAACCAGGAACTGATACTACCTGAGTTTATTCGTAATTTACCCCGGCATATCGCCCATGGCGAATACTTGGAGAAGCTCCCGGTGTATTTGATTGAGAATAAAGATTTAAACCTTGACGGGGCAACCTATGTAGCTGCCAGAATAAACTCTTAAAGAAAGGAGTTACACATGCAAGATAAAACCGACCTGCGCACGGAAGCATTAATGGCGGAAAACCGGATCCTCAATCCATTACCGGAAATAGTTGCCCAGGCTAACGTAAGCTCCGAGCAATACGAGCAGGCCATCCGGAAGGGAGAGACCGACCTTGAAGGTTATTGGGCTGAAGCGGCCCAGGAATTGGACTGGTTTAAACAATGGGATCGGGTATTGGATGACACAAATAAACCTTTCTATAAATGGTTTGTAAATGCTGAATGTAATATTGTTCATAACGCTCTGGATCGCCATATAAATACCCCCATAAAAAACAAGCTGGCTATAATCTGGGAAGGCGAACGGGGAGAGGTGGAGAAGATCACTTATTATGAATTATATCTGCGGGTGAATAAATTCTCTAATGTGCTGAAAAATATGGGCGCACATAAAGGTGACCGGGTTGCGATCTATCTCCCGAATATTCCTGAAATTGCAGTAGCGATGTTGGCCTGCGCTAAACTGGGGGCAATCCACACTGTAGTTTATGCTGGTTTTAGCGCCGCAGCCTTGAGAGACAGGATTCGAGATTCAGCGGCAAAAATTGTGATTACTGCGGATGGGTTTTTCCGCCGGGGTAAAATAGTTAACCTAAAGAAGGTAGTGGATGAGGCGGTTTCAGGCTGTGAAACTGTCAAAAGGGTGGTGGTGGTCAGGAGGTCGGGAGAAAGCGTAGACATGGCTGATGAGCGCTATCAATGGTATCATGAGCTTATGGAAGGCGCCTCTACCGAAGCGGCGACCGAGGTGATGAGTTCCGAGGATATGCTGTTC